>CAZLCY010000040.1:0-14939 GCA_964558075.1 uncultured Bacteroidales bacterium | reverse complement strand
AATATTGTCGGGGATAATTACTTCATTCGAAGGATTTCCTACTTCCGATAAGCGAATTGTTATATTTACCGGTTGGTCTTGACTTTCTGTAAAGACACCGATGTAGCATTCAAAAAAGAGTTGAATACCGGGACAAAGACTATCAATAGTGCGTTCGTATATTACGTCTCCAACATCACTGCGAACATTTACGAATAACATAGCGCCTTCTGCTGTTCCGGAATGGTCAGTTCGCGAATCAGATCGTCCGAGAATATCGTATGCCCACTCAATATCTGATCCGCCACCCCATTCCGTAAAATTTGCCGCAACAAAATACTGACCTACCGGAGAATCTTCCGGAGGTCCGGTTGCTGCATAGGTGTGATTTAAAGGTGGGTTGTCTAAGGGGTAGCGAAACGGTTCGGTAACTGTTTTCGTTTTTTCTACTGGATTTGTAATATCTGAATAATCGGTATAATATAATGTGTATGGGTCAGAAAGGTCGAAACGCCCGAAATCATCGTAATATACAGTTTCGCGAGATGCCGGAATACCATTAACTTCGCAACAGGTAATAGCATTTACACTAAGAGGATCAGTTAAAACGGTTGGGTCGCCATTAAGTGGAGTAAGGGAAAGCCTAAATCTATATTCACCTTCTGCCGATGTTTCGTATAATAAACTTTTGTTTGTTCCTACATTTGACCAACCCGAACCATCATCAACTTGCCATTGATAGTCAGCTTCGTAATTGAGCGTAGTTTGAAGTGTAATTTGCTCTCCTGCACAGACTTCAGTTCCTTCAGCTGAGATTATTTGAGGTTCCGGCACGCCGTAGACCTCAATGCTTTTAATTAATATTGATTTGCAATCTCCCGCATTCATTGTGTTTAGGTAAATATGTGCAATTCCATCACTTTGAACAACGCGAGAATTACTACTAGCTTGGTTAAAAGTAAAGGTATTGCATTCTCCCATTTCAATTTGGGTTGATTCTTGACCATTAAACGTATTGGCTTGATCGGGGTTTACGACTCCTCGAAAAGAAGCTCGTTCTCCCGAACCGCATGTTGTATACGTAGGATCAATAGCACTACAATATTCAATAACAACCTCAACGTTAGAACCCGGTTCTAAGCCGGGAACGTGATATTCTAAGATATGTGAGCCTTGAGGGATATTCCCTGAAGCAGCAAACATCCATTCATTATCTGCACTATTATCAATAAACCTGTCTGCATCAAGAGAATTAGCATTGTCGGTAATACCGTAATATGCACCATCAGTAAATGTGTTTGCTTCGGCATCGGGTGTTAACGCAACATTGGCAGTAAGTTTACTTGGTTGTAATCCATAATGAATAATTTCATTATCGGCATAATATGTTTTTGTGGCAGTAATGTTTACCGGCTCAAAAGTTGTTCCCGAAACTAATACTTGAGCTGAAACTATCTGTGAGTAAGATAAAAACAGTGCAACAAAGATTATTTTTGCGATATATGTACAAATTGATTTCATATGAATTATTGTTAAATTTTATTATTCCTTTACTTAGGTACTATTAAAGACTTTAAAAATACTCAATAGGTTGCAATAATAAGTAAAAAAAGTTGATGAAATTTTTCTAATACGAAGTAATGTCATGAATTTTTTAATTTTATGTATACAATCTATCCGAAAAAAATATAGTTTTCACTTTTATGTAGTGTTTGCGAGAAAAGTCATAATTTGAGAAGTTTCTGCATGGAAAACTTCAAAGACAAGGCTTTCGAAGGCTTATTAATTGGGAATTTACGTGTGTAAATGACCAAATAATAAGTCGAGAATACGCAGTATTTGGAGTTTTCGGGCAGAGACTATGTATTATATCATGAATAATAAAAGGTAAAAAAAGAACGAACAATTTATTTTCAGATTATTGTGTTATATCGTTCATGCGACCGCAATCAATACGCTTGCCTCATTCCACTTGCCTTTTGCCTTCTGCCTCTTTTATTAAGCCATATTATTTACGTATAAAAAGTTATAATTGATTTCATGAGTGTAAAAGTAAAAATAGTATAAATAAAACCAATTCTCTTTTTTACATCATGTAAAAAATGTTATTTTTGTGAACTTATATTAAAAATTTAGATCATATGACATTTGAATCAGAAAGAATAATATCAGAGGGATTAACATTCGACGATGTGTTGTTGGTTCCCGCATATTCAGAAGTACTTCCCCGTGAAGTAGTTCTCAGCACACAGTTGACCCGTTCTATTTCACTCAATTGCCCAATAGTTTCAGCGGCGATGGATACCATTACCGATTCTCGTTTAGCCATTGCTCTTGCTCGCGAAGGTGGAATAGGGATAATTCATAAGAATATGACAATTGAGCAGCAAGCTCTTGAGGTTAAAAGAGTTAAACGTTCAGAAAATGGAATGATTTTCGACCCGGTAACGATTGGACCAGAAGCTTCGGCAAAAGAAGCCTTAGATATTATGAAAGAATTTAAAATAGGAGGTATACCTGTTGTAGATTCTGAGCGAAAGTTATTGGGTATTGTAACAAACAGAGATTTGCGGTTTGAACAAAATATGAAACGTCCGATTACAGAAATCATGACCCATGATAATTTGATTACAATTTTACAAAATGACGATGTTACCCAAGCTGCAGGACTCTTACAACAATATAAAATTGAAAAATTACCCGTTGTGGATGAGCATAACAAACTTGTTGGTTTGTTAACATATAAAGATATTTTTAAAGCTGCTGATAATCCTTTTGCCTGTAAAGATTCCAAAGGAAGACTTCGAGTGGGAGCATCTGTAGGTGTTACGTCGGATACTTTTGCTCGTTTAGATGCACTTGTTGCTGCAGATGTTGATGTGGTTGTGATTGATACTGCCCATGGTCACTCAAAAGGAGTTATCACAATAATGGAAGAAGCGAAAAAAAAATATCCTGACTTGGATTTTATTGTTGGAAATATTGCAACTCCCGAAGCAGCACAAGCTCTTGTGAAAGCTGGTGCTGATGCCGTTAAAGTTGGTATCGGGCCCGGTTCAATTTGCACCACGCGGGTCGTAGCCGGTGTAGGTGTACCACAATTGTCTGCAGTGTTTGCAGTTGCTGAAGCTCTTAAGGGTACCGGCGTACCGATTATTGCAGACGGAGGAATAAGATACTCAGGCGATATTGTGAAAGCTTTGGCTGCCGGTGCTTCCAGTATTATGGCAGGTTCATTACTTGCAGGCATAGAAGAGGCTCCTGGCGAAACAATTATATATCAGGGACGAAAATTCAAAACATATCGAGGAATGGGGTCTGTTGAAGCTATGCAACATGGTTCGAAAGATAGATATTTTCAAGATATGGAAGACGATATTAAGAAACTCGTTCCCGAAGGTATTGCCGCTCGTGTTCCTTATAAAGGTACATTAGCGGAAACGGTGTATCAATTAATCGGAGGTTTACGTGCCGGAATGGGCTATTGCGGTGCTCGTACAATTACTGAATTACATTCGGCGAAATTTGTGAAAATAACGAATGCCGGACATCTTGAAAGTCATCCGCATGATGTAACTATTACACGAGAAGCACCTAATTATAGTAGAGAATAAATGATTACTATTTAACAAAATATATGTTATTTTAATATTGTGAAATTATTTGTGTATGAAAAAAATTCTTTTTCTCTGTATTTGTTCTTTTTCTTTTTCGATTTTACAAGCTCAGTACAATGCTATTCCCGATTCTCTTAAACAAGATACGGTAATGTTTGTTGATACAACGGCTGTTACTGTGCAAGAGTTTGTGTGGTTTAATACGAAATATAATGCCTATGCTGATAAAGACATTCGCTTGTCTTTGGATGAATATGCTCATTTGTTTGCTGACTATAAGCGAAAAGTTATAGAAGCAAAACGACAGCATCTCGACACTGTGCAGGCTTTTAAAGATGAATATGATGCATATATGCAACATCTTGCAAATTCGCATTTGTATAAAGATGAGTATGAACAAAAATTAATTGCGTTAGAATATGAACGTCTAAAATATGATTATGAAGTGCAGCATATTTTTATTCGCTGTAATGCATATGCAAATCCAAAAGATACACTTGCGGCGTATAAAGAAGCTCAAGCTGTGATTTCTGATCTTCGTGCCGGGAAAGATTTTTCGGAATTAGCTCAATCTGTATCCGATGATACGTTTACTAAAAATGAGGGTGGATACAATGGATATATTACAGCTTTACTTATGCCAATGGAGTATGAAAATGCGGTATATTCGTCTAAAGTGGGAGAAATTCTCGGCCCTGTAAAAACCGAACATGGTTATTTCGTGATAAAAGTACTTGATAAACGACCAACTAAAGGACAACGACGAGCTTCAATTATTGTATTTTATCCCTCTGATAAAAAGAGTGAAAAAGATTGGGATTCTGTTCGAACTCAAGCTCTGCAAACGTATGAAAAACTTGAAAACGGCGTGTCGTTTGATTCTTTGTCAATGGTGCTTAATAAGAATGCCCAATTGCAAAAAACAAAAGGAGATATTGGGTGGTTCGATAATTCAGTACGCTATCATCCAACAATGAAAGAGCCAATTTTATATCTTGATTCTATTGGAGCTTATACAGAACCTATAAAAATGGATTATGGCTATGTCATCGCTCAGATTACCGGAATAGATTCGTTAACTCCTTTTTCTGAATATTCTTCAATAATTACAGATATTATTAAAAAAGATGAGACCAGAAAAAATTGGAAACGGCAATATGCTTTCCGGCTTTTTAAGGGAAATCATTCGGTAGATATTTCATATACAAATTTTGAAGAGTTTATTTCTTTAGTGGATAATTCTATTTTAATGAATAAATGGAATGTACCAAAATTTAAGAAAAATAAGCCTTTATTAAAAATTGATGATACACAGTATTATTATTCTCATTTTGCCGAATTTTTAAAGAAAAATCAAAAGTCTCGAAATTTTTCGAAAAAAGATGCTTTAGTACGATTTCGATTTGAACAATACTGTGAGAAGATGCTTGCATATCATGAATTTATGGATTTGCTACAAACAGATTCTTTGAAAATGTTATCGCAAGAATATTTCGAAGGAATGCTTATGTACGAATTGATGCAGAAAGAGGTGTATAAAAAAGCACTTACTGATTCTGTCAGCTTGTATTCTTTTTATGAACAGAATAAAACCAATTACATGAATCCCTCATCTGTGAATATTTCATATTTTACGGTAGATGAACCTTCGCAAACAAAACGCTTGTTACGATTTTTACAAAAACGTCCGGAACAATATGCTGATGATTCTGTACTTGTTGAAAAGGTTACTAATAGATGGACTCAGGTGTATTCTGCTCGTGAGAACTTTTTTAAGGGTACTGATTCATTTATAGATTCTCTCGAATGGAAAGAGGGGTATATATTTTCAAAGGATTCGATAACAATCGGATACATTAATGAAGTAATTGCTCCATATCCAAAGGAATTTACTGAGGTTAAAACACAATTAATTGCAGATTATCAAGTTTGGTTAGAACAACAATTGATTGCACGGCTTCAAGAAACTTATCCGGTAACAGTTAAAGATGATATTATTGAACGCATAGCATTATATACTTCTTCAAATGAATAAACGAATTTGTTTTATTTTACTACTTGGTTCTCTTGCTTTTTTTATGGCCTGCGATGCACCTCTTGATATTAATGAGGATGATATTCTTGCACGTGTAGATGATAATTTTTTTACTCGTGATGATTTACGTAATAGCATGCCTACGTATGTAACTGAGAAGGATAGTGTGTTCTATGCAGATAGGATTGTGAAAAATTGGGTTGAGAAGGAGTTGTTATACAAAAAAGCAAAAATGAATATTCCTGATAGCAAAAATGAAATAGCAAAGCAAATTGAGGAATACACGAAAGATTTATATATTCATCGGTATGAAGAATTATATATAAATCAGAAATTGGATTCTCTTATTTCAACACGTGAAGTCTCTGAATATTATACTGCTCAGAAAAAAGATTTTATTCTTCGTGAACCTGCGGTAAAACCTTTGTTTATTGTTTTTTCTAAGGATCTTGATTTATCTCGCGTAAAGCAGTGGTTTTATTCTTCGAACTCTCAAGATTTAGATAATTTGAAAGATTTTACGTATCAATTTTCGTCTCAATTTTATTTCTCGGATACCTGGTTCTATTTGTCAGATTTTTTAAAATTTGTGCCCGGAGAACAATTGCACGATAATGTTGTTTTTTCTCAAAGACACAATATTTTACAAGATTCATTGTATTATTATTATATTAAAATAGACACTGTTGTGAGAACGGGAGATTTTATACCTAAAGAGTTGATATATAATGATATTGCAACTATTTTATTACATAAAAGACAGCAGAAGTGTGTTCAAAAAATGAAAACACAAATTTATAAAGATGCTGTTCAAAAAAATCAATTTGAAATTTATACTAAATAATATGAGACTTCCTTTATTTCTAATGTTCTGTTTGTTTGTTGGTAATGTTTTTTCACAACACGTTGTTGATGAGGTTGTTGCGGTAGTGGGCGATGAAATGATAAAAAAATCTGATGTTCAAAATCAGTATATGCAAATGAAAAGCTCCGGAAATTCCGAAGCTGATGAGTGTGAAATATTTGAAGATTTGTTATTTCAAAAATTATTGTTAACACAGGCAAAAATAGACAGTTTAGAAGTTTCAGATGCAGAGGTTGATTCTGAAATAGAGCGAAGAATAAAAGTGTATACAAGTCAGGAGGGAGGCATACAAAAACTTGAAGAATTTTACGGGAAATCGGAGTTGGAGATTAAAACTGAATGGCGTCCTCTTGTTCGGGAACAAATATTAGTCCAACGAATGAAAAATTCTCTTTTGGGTGAAGTGAAAATTACTCCTAATGAGGTTCGTACGTATTATGAAAGTTTGCCGGAAGATAGTTTGCCGGAAATAGAAACGCAATATGAATATGCTCAGATTGTGATTTCTCCCAAGGTTTTGAAACAAGAGGAAGAACGTATTAAAAGAGAATTGGAAAATATTCGACAACGAATTCTTTCGGGAGAAAAGTTTGAAAAGTTGGCTGTTTTATACAGTGATGATCAAGAGAGTGCGAAAGCGGGAGGATTATTGGGAGATTATATGTCGCGGGGAGAATTGGTTCCTGAGTTTTCGGCTGTTGCATTTCGGTTAGAAGAAGGTGAATTGTCGCGAATAGTAAAAACAGATTTTGGATATCATATTATTTTGATGGTTGAACGAAAAGGTCAAAAAGCAAAATTAAAGCATATTTTAATGCGTCCTCGAACATCTTCAGAATCACTTAATAATGCTTCAGATAAAGCTGATAGTGTGTATCAAATGTTACAAATAGATAGTATTACATTTGAGCGTGCTGCAAAATTATATTCGTCTGATCCAAATACGAAAAATAATGGTGGTGTGTTTATGAATCCATATACCGGAACTTCTCAATTTTCGGAACAAGTAATAGATCCGGTTGTGTTACGTGTGTTAAAAAATCTTTCGCAAAATCAGATATCTGAACCATTTATGACATATGATGAAAAAGGCAATCGAGTTTTTAAAATTATACGATTAATTGATTATGTTCCGAGTCATACTGCGACTATTCTCCAAGATTATGATATTATAAAACAAATGGCCGTAAAACATAAGGAAGAGCAAATTCTAAAAAAATGGGTTCTTTCGAAACAAGAAAAAATTTATATTCAATTTATGTCAGATATTTATTCTGATTGTGAATACTCTTATCCGGGATGGCAGCATTAATTTTTATGGGTGTCTTTGTTTACTTATTTCGTATAAGGTAATTCCTGCAGCAACCGACACATTTAATGATGATATAGTACCATACATTGGTATTTGAACGCATGCATCAGACATTTCAATAATGTTTTTGGATATACCGGTTTCTTCAGAACCCATAACAACAGCTATTGGGTTTGATAGACCGGAATCATAAATTTTTTGTGATGATTTTTCGGTAATGCTTATAATAGAAAGACCGGAATTTTGGAGAAATTCGATACTTGAACTAAGCGACTTTACTTTACAAATAGGTATTTTAAAGAGAGACCCGGCAGATGTTTTGACTGCATTTTCATTTATTTGAGCAGCTCCTTTTTGAGGAATAACAACAGCATCAACGCCGAAACATTCACATGATCTTATTATTGCTCCAAAATTTCGAACATCGCTTACTTGGTCTAATATGAGGATAAATGGATTTTTTCCTGATTCGTAGAGTTCAGGAATGATATTGTGTAAATCGCTAAATTCGATAGGGGACGAAAAAGCTATTATACCTTGGTGATTTTTTCTCGATATGCTATTTAATTTTTCGAGCGGTACTGTTTTAACCGTAATATTCAGTTTGCGTGCTAAATAAATTATTTCACGGATTATTTCATTGTCCGATTGTTTTTTTATTAATATTTGATCAATGTTTCGAGCATCTTTTAAAGCCTCATGAACGGCGTGTGTCCCGATTAGTATAGAATTATCCATAATTTAAAATTCAAAATTTTGTGCAGAAAATATACGTCCTTTTTTCCAATTCTGTATAGCTGTTTCTTCAATTTTTGTGAACGATTGTGTTTTGATTATCTGATATGTAGATTCATATTCATTACTTGTTTTTTGAAATGTTATTCTATGCTCATTCTCAGTTGTGTCGTTTGAATAGTACCAGATGATTTCTGTAGAATTATTTTTTACAAATAGTGGAGCTCCACATAATATATAGACTTTTCCAAAATCGGTGTTTCGCCCGATTTTATATGGGTTTGTAAATGAAGAGTTTGCGTGTTCTATGCGTGTGTAGTATTCCGATATTGTTTTTTTGAGAGTTTTTGCATCTTGTTGGGTTGAAAGCCATATTTTGTCTAATTCTAATTTGCAACCTATAGGTGTGGTACAGAGAGAATCGTAATGTAAAGAATTGAAAATATATGAGCAATTCCGAAGCATTTCGCAGGGTCTGTTTTCTTGCGGAAATGTTAGAGATACAATCTGATAAGAATGAGGTTGTTTTGAAAGTAGAGAATCGCTGTAGAATGAGAAAAGACCTGTTTTTTTCGGAATCACACTGTTATTGTGGATTACAATCGTAGGCTTTTGTGCTAGTGAATCTTTGGTAATAATGTATATATTTTTTTGTAGAGGAAAATAATAGGTCATATCCTTATAGAGAAAAGGCTCATTCCATATAAATGTATTGTTATTTATCACAAGAAACGCATCATTGTCTCTACTTGCATTGTTTGTGGGTATTTTTGTTGCATATTTATTTGATACAGTATGTAGCGTTATTGTAAGACTGTCGTTTTGCTTTAAATAATCGGGAATTGTAAAAAAATTATAGATGAATGTTTGAGAAATGTGTGCATGATATGTGCTTGTAGAGTATGACATTTGTGAGTCTGTATATTCTTCGCCGGTTACTGAAAAATTATACGAAAAATAGTCGTTATAAGAGGTTGTGGAGGAGGTGTTTAAAAATAATACATAGAAGATAGTATCTTGAGAATACGAATAATAAATAGTATATTTTTCAGATGTATTTTGGGCATACCCATCTTTATTTGTAAAACTTATGATAATACAAATTAATATAAAAGAATAAAGGTTCGAATGTAGATTATTATGCTTCAGCATTATTAGGTCCGAATCCGGAAGAATTTATAGAACCACCGTTGCCGCCTCCAAAACCTTCAATATTTTTAATTTTTCCATGCATTGATTCATATTTTGTAATATTGTCTTGAAGAGCATGCAATAATTTTTTTGCGTGTTCAGGTGTGAGAATAATGCGGGATTTAACATTTGCTTTTTGAATACCCGGCATAAGACGCACAAAGTCAACTACAAATTCAGAGGCTGAATGAGTTATTATAGCCAAATTTGAATACGTTCCTTGTCCGATATCCTCGGTTAACTCAATGTTCAATTGTTGCTTTTTATTTTTTTCATCCATAATAGATAATTTAAAAGTTTGATACGGTAAAGATAAAAAAATAAGTCATAAGAAAATTTCTTATGACTTATTTTATACAAATCTCTATAATTTATAAATCAGGTTTATTTATCTTTGAATTGATCAAATTCTTCTTGAGAACCAACAATAATTTTCTCGTATTCTTTTAAACCTGTACCTGCAGGTATTTTGTGACCTACAATAACGTTTTCTTTAAGACCTTCTAAGAAATCAATTTTACCATGAATAGCAGCTTCGTTAAGAACTTTTGTTGTTTCCTGGAACGATGCAGCAGAAATAAAGCTGGTAGTTTGCAGTGCTGCACGAGTAATACCTTGCAAAATTTGACTACCCGTAGCAGGATGAGCATCACGTACCTGAACAAGTTTCAAATCTTTACGTTTCAACTGTGAGTTTTCGTCACGAAGTTTACGCAATGTTGTTATTTGTCCCGGTTTAAATGTTTCAGAATCTCCTGCATCTACTACGATTTTTTTATCATAAATCCAGTCGTTTTCTTCCATGAAAATCCATTTATCGATTATTTGTTTTTCAAGGAATTTACTGTCTCCCGGATCAACAATTTCGATTTTACGCATCATTTGTCGTACAATTACCTCAAAGTGTTTGTCATTTATTTTTACACCTTGGAGTCGGTATACCTCTTGAACTTCATTTACAATATATTCCTGAACCTTTGTAGGACCTTTAATCGCTAGTATATCAGATGGTGTAATTGCACCTTCAGAAAGTGACATTCCAGCTTTCACATAATCATTTTCTTGAACAAGAATTTGTTTTGAAAGTGGTACAAGATATTTTTTTGTTTCACCTGTTTTTGATTGTACTATAATTTCACGATTACCACGTTTGATTTTTCCAAAAGAAACTTCACCGTCAATTTCAGACACAACTGCCGGATTCGATGGATTTCGAGCTTCGAATAATTCTGTTACACGCGGTAAACCACCGGTAATGTCACCGGATTTACCGACAGCACGAGGTATTTTAACAAGCGTATCACCGGATTTAACATCATCACCATCATTTACCGATATGTGTGAACCTACCGGTAAGTTATATGTGTGAAGAGTTTTACCTGCTTTATCAAGAATTTTAATAATCGGGTTTTTCGCTTTATTTTTCGATTCAATAATAATTTTTTCCTCGAAACCTGTTTGCTCATCAGCTTCTTTCTTAAACGTCATACCTTCAATCACATTTTCGAAGGCAATTTCACCACCCGATTCAGAAATGATAGAAGCATTATATGGATCCCATTTGCAAAGCAATTGACCTTTTGTTACTTTATCTCCCGGATTAATATACAGTTTAGAACCGTAAGGGATATTTTGTGATGTAAGTACAATACCGGTATTCTCATCAATTATTTTCAGTTCACCCAAACGACCGATTACGATATTTATTTTTTCACCATCTTCGTCCGTTCCGGAAACCATACGTAAATCATCAATTTCAGCAACACCATTGTGTTTTGAGATGATTGTAGATTCTGCAGCAATGTTTGATGCAGTACCCCCAACGTGGAATGTTCTTAATGTTAACTGAGTTCCCGGTTCACCAATAGATTGTGCCGCAATAACACCTACAGCTTCACCTTTTTGAACCATTCGTGCAGTCGTTAGGTTTCTACCATAACATTTAGCACATACACCTTTTTTAGATTCACATGTTAAAACTGAACGTATTTCAACTTCTTCTATTGGAGATTCTTCAATTAATCGTGCTGTTTTCTCAGTAATTTCGTTACCTGATTCAAGTATTAATTCTCCGGTATTCGGGTGAATAATATCATGTACACAGGTTCTACCAAGAATTCTTTCGTAGAGTGATTCTACAATATCATCATTGTTTTTGATATCTGTCGCAATAAGTCCGCGAAGTGTTCCACAATCTTCTTGTGATATTACAACATCTTGAGAGACATCAACCAATCTACGTGTTAAATATCCGGCATCTGCAGTTTTAAGTGCTGTATCGGCAAGTCCCTTACGAGCACCGTGAGTAGAAATAAAATACTCAAGTACAGAAAGACCTTCTTTAAAATTCGCCAAAATCGGGTTTTCAATAATTTCGTTACCGGCAGAACCCGATTTTTGAGGTTTTGCCATCAAACCACGCATACCGCTTAACTGACGAATTTGTTCTTTTGAACCACGAGCACCGGAATCCAACATCATATATACTGAGTTAAATCCTTGTTTGTCCGAAGAGAGTTGTTTCATGACTATATTGGTCAAATTCGCATTGGTATGTGTCCAAATGTCAATAATTTGATTATATCGTTCATTATTTGTAATGAACCCCATATTATAGTTAGAAAGCACCTCTTCAACTTGTTCGTAACCTGCTTTTACCATTGCTTCTTTTTCTTCAGGAATGATAACATCGGCAAGGTTAAAAGATAAACCACCTTTAAATGCCATTGTGTATCCTAAATCTTTCAAATCATCTAAGAAGTGAGTGGTACGAGCAATTCCGGAAATGTTAAGAATTTCAGAAATAATATCACGAAGTGATTTTTTCGTTAAAATTTCATTAATATATCCGGCTTCTTTTGGAACTATTTCATTGAAAATAATTCTTCCTATAGTTGTTTTAATAATAGATTTTTCACCATTAATATCTTTAAACAGTAGGTTTACGATAGCATGTAATTCCGCTTTTTGTTCATTATATGCTATAAGAGCTTCTTCGCTTGAATAAAAGGTAAGTCCTTCTCCTTTTGCTCCTTCTCGTTCTTTTGTAATGTAGTATAGACCCAAAACCATGTCTTGCGATGGCACCATGATAGGAGCACCATTTGCAGGGTTTAGGATGTTGTGAGAAGACAGCATAAGCAGTTGAGCCTCAAGTATTGCTGCGTTTCCTAATGGTAAGTGAACCGCCATTTGGTCACCGTCAAAGTCGGCGTTGAATGCCGTACATACGAGAGGATGAAGTTGTATTGCTTTACCCTCAATCATTTTTGGTTGGAAAGATTGAATACCTAGCCTGTGGAGTGTAGGAGCACGGTTTAATAATACCGGATGTCCTTTCAATACATTTTCAAGAATATCCCACACAATAGGATCTTTTCTATCTACAATCTTTTTAGCAGATTTAACAGTTTTTACAATACCACGCTCTATTAATTTTCTAATAATAAATGGTTTGTAAAGTTCTGCTGCCATATCTTTCGGAATTCCACATTCGTGAACTTGAAGACTTGGTCCAACAACAACTACCGAACGAGCTGAATAGTCAACACGTTTTCCCAATAAATTTTGACGGAAACGACCTTGTTTACCTTTTAAGCTGTCACTTAAAGATTTTAAAGCTCTATTTGCATCTGTTTTTACGGCATTTGCTTTACGTGAATTATCGAATAGAGAGTCAACCGATTCTTGAAGCATCCGTTTTTCATTACGAAGAATTACTTCCGGTGCTTTTATTTCAATAAGTCGTTTCAGTCGATTATTTCTAATAATAACTCGTCTATACAAGTCATTTAAGTCTGAAGTAGCAAATCTTCCGCCATCAAGAGGAACAAGAGGACGTAATTCAGGAGGAATAACAGGAACACATTTGATAATCATCCATTCCGATTTGTTTTTCTCTTTTGATGCTCTAAATGCTTCGATTACTTGAAGGCGTTTTAAAGCTTCGTTTTTACGCTGTTGAGATGTCTCTTTGTTAGCCTGATCACGTAATTGAAAAGATAATGCATCTAAATCAATTCTTTGTAATAATTCTTCGAGAGCCTCAGCACCCATTTTTGCAATGAATTTTTCCGGATCTGTATTTTCCAATAATTCGTTTTCTTTGGGCAACGTCTCAATAATATCTAAATATTCTTCTTCAGATAAAAAATCACCTACTTGAATACCATCTTCTTCTTTTATTCCCGGTTGAACAACAATATATCGTTCGTAGTAAATAATAGAATCAAGTTTTTTTGTCGGTAAACCTAAAAGGTATCCAATTTTGTTAGGCAATGATCTGAAATACCAAATATGAGCAACCGGTACTGTCAAATTAATATGACCAATACGTTCGCGACGTACTTTTTTCTCAGTTACTTCTACACCACATCTGTCGCAAATAATGCCTTTATATCGAATGCGTTTGTATTTTCCGCAATGACATTCATAATCTTTTACCGGACCAAAAATTCGCTCACAAAACAAACCATCACGTTCCGGTTTATATGTTCGATAATTTATAGT
This sequence comes from uncultured Bacteroidales bacterium, assembly GCA_964558075.1. Taxonomy (GTDB): domain Bacteria; phylum Bacteroidota; class Bacteroidia; order Bacteroidales; family UBA1715; genus JAQICB01. The sequence continues at coordinate 696 of CAZLCY010000040.1, read as the reverse complement.
CTCCGGTTTTAAAACTTCACCACTTGAACGCTCCAAAATATCTTCAGGAGAAGTAAGGCTTATAGTGATTTGTGAAAAGTTATTTTTTATTCTGTTTTCTTTTCTGAAAGCCATGTTGTAACTTATTAAATTAATATTTTGGTTTATTATTCAAAATCTATGTTAAGACACAATCCGCGTAATTCATGTAATAATACATTGAATGATTCCGGTAGCCCCGGCGTCGGTAGTGGTTCTCCCTTAACAATAGCTTCATATGCTTTTGCACGTCCGTAAACATCATCAGATTTTATAGTTAAAATTTCCTGAAGAATATTTGATGCTCCAAAAGCTTCGACTGCCCATACTTCCATTTCCCCAAAACGTTGACCACCAAATTGAGCTTTACCACCCAATGGTTGTTGTGTGATAAGAGAATAAGGGCCAATAGAACGAGCATGCATTTTATCATCAATAAGGTGACCTAGTTTAAGCATATAAATAATACCTACAGTTGCCGGTTGGTCGAATCGTTCACCGGTACCGCCATCGTATAGATATGTTTTTCCAAAATCAGGTACTCCTGCTTTTCGGGTATAGTCTGTAATATCATCAAGAGATGCCCCGTCAAAAACAGGAGTTGCAAAGTTTACATCTAACTTTTCACCTGCCCAACCCAGAACAGTTTCATAAATCTGTCCAAGGTTCATACGGTAA
>CAZLCY010000039.1:0-14990 GCA_964558075.1 uncultured Bacteroidales bacterium | reverse complement strand
TTCCCAAATACGGACCTTGTGGAACATTAACGGTAATTGTAATATTATCCTCATCTGTATTTCCGTCATTGTCATACGCTACTGATCGTATTTGATAGGTTCCTGATTCTGAAAAAACATGTTCAAAATTATATGGTGCAGTCCATTCTTCATGAAAAGGTGTTGCTTCATTGTTTATATAGAAATCAATATGAGAAATTGTTGTATTTTCAGAAACATCAACATCAAACGGTATTGTTGCCGGAGCAACAAAAAGGTTATTTGTTGTTGGAGAGGTAAAACTTACGTCCAATGAAGAGATATATGGAAAAAGATTATTTATATCATACCCGGTTTTAAAATAATCAAAGTCAACATATCCACCTGCTGATTGTGTAGCATAATTAAATAGAGCAAATCGGTATCCACAAAAGTGAGTTAGCTGAAATGACATTTGCACCGTATTTCCTAAAGAAGTCCAGCTATTACCATCTAGACTATAATGAAAGGTTGCATCATCTGCACCATTTTGAAAATTGCAATTTGCACGAAGAAAAATTGTATTTTGATTTAAAGGAGTACTTGCGATTTCTGAGCCATTGTTGTACATGACTATGCTTTTTGAACCACCGGACATTTTTACACCAACAAATCCATATTCGTCTTGAAAAGCTGAAAGTCCGGCAAAATCTCCATTTTGTATATGAGAAACATCCATAGAAACAATACCGACACTTGTAGGGCCAAATGTTCGTTGAGTAAGAGAATTTTTTGCACTATATATATTAGCATCAGTTCTGCTTGTGGTAATTCTGAAATATCCGGGACGGTCAGTGAAAGAGTAATGTGCCGGGTCAGAATTGTGATTCCATTGCCATATAGTACTTAGTTGGTTGGCAGAAGTGTAATTAAAATCGTCTGACCCACATATACCTTGTATATCTATTTCTGTAGCAGGAATATCTAAGGTTTCAGGAAGTTCCATCATTGGCCATCCGTCTTCCCAAGTTACGTTAGTAAGATAGGGGATTCGACCAACACCGCCACTATCTTTAAATAGTAGCCCGTACCATTTACCTTCTGGTGTTTGTACAATTTGCCCTTGTGCAACACCGTTATCATTTAAAACCACTCGACCTTCCCATGGTCCGTTCAGACTATTTGCTCGCCACACAACCTGTGTTCGTCCCGAACCTTGTGGCCATGTGATGATAAAAACATAATACATCCCGTTTATTTTTTGTATATGTGCACCTTCGCCGGCAACAATAAAACTTGATCCTGCCGGAGAGCCGGCATCTTGAATTAATGTTCTGTTTGTTGTTCCCGGCATAAAATCCAAACCATCTGCTGTAAGTTCTCGTATTTGCACATCAGGACCGCCATAAACCGACCATACTTTTCCGTCATCATCAAATAATACGGATAAATCATGCATTCCTCCCATAGTTGTATGTTCCCAGATACCGTTTTCTATATCTTGAGTTCTGTATGCATGGGCACTGTTTGTTGTGTAGGAATGAAAGTATACGTAAAAAAAGCCGTCAGAATATCGTAAACAACTAGCCCACGAACCTTTTCCGTACATATTTTGTCCTGCTTCAAGATTCGTGTTGTTATTGTCAGCTAATTCATTGTATACATATCCAATGGTTTCCCAAGTAACAAGGTCATTCGATTTCATTATTGGTATTCCGGGATTAAAATGCATTGTTGTACTTGTCATATAATAAGTTTCGCCTACTCGAATTATATCCGGATCGGGAACATCTGCCCATAATACCGGATTGTTTGCCATTTGTGCTTGGGTATGTACATTAATAGCTAAAACCGATATAGTAAGAAAAAATATATTTATTGTACATAATGCGTTCATGATATTACCACGTTAATGTGCAGTCTTGTGAAATATAGATAAGATATCCTTTTCCCCAAGATAAATCACTCAGAGAATTGAGTTCTGCCTGATTTGATTTCATATAAAAACCATCCATATCTTTTACCATATCAACATATTCCCAGATGCTTTGAAGAGCTGTTTCTATTTGTGTTGTTTCTTCGAGCGGACAGCCAATGAGATTCCATCCGCTTATTAGTTCAAAAGTCTGAACAGGTTCTTCTTGCAGAGTAAATGTCATGTAATTGAGATTCACATAATCAACATCACCGATTGTTAAACGTAATACCTGTTCTCCTGCTTGTAATTCAACATTTTCAACAGTTACATCTGTCCATGTTTGCCATCCGTCGGTATTTGGAATTGCAACATCTTCTGCAAGCATCGTGTTGTCTGATTCTAAGGAGACCGTTCGATCATCCCCTTCGCACGCAATACGAAAGGTAATGTCGTACATACCTGTAGTTTGAACATCTACGGTATATTCAAGCCATTCGCCTGCTATAGCGTAGCCAATGTTATATCCTTCGCCTTCATCGTAACATGTTTCAATATCAACATCTTCGTTTGTTCTGAAGTCAGGAGTCGGGTCAACCTGTGTTCCTGCATCGGTGTCGTAATATGCAAATCCATTACCACCCACATCGAAGTTTTCGAATTCTATTGTTCCGGGGATTTGTACAGCTGTTCCCAAATACGGACCTTGTGGAACATTAACGGTAATTGTAATATTATCCTCATCAGTATTACCATCGTTATCGTATGCGACAGCTCGAATGGTGTATGTTCCTGCTTCGGTTACTTCCCAATCCCATGCATATGGAGCAACCCACTCTTCGTGAAATGTTTCAGTTGCATTGTCAAGATAAAAATTTATGTTTGTGATTTCACCATCACTATCTGTTGCAGATACATCAAAAGGTATTGTTGCCGGTGCGACAAAAACAGTTTCAGTAGGAGAGGTGAATGAGAGAGTTGGACTAACACCGTTTTCACAATTTGCGAAAGGCCACGGATCCGGACAGCATGCTAAATCAGGTTGAGAAGCAAAATAATCTTTTATCCACGTCATAGCAGGACGGTCTCCAAGGGGATTTTCCGAATAGTCGGTACTGTATTGTATTCCTGTATCTGTTCCGTTTGGTCCTGAAACGTCATTTCCCGGCCTCCATGTTTGGCCCTGAATATATCCCCAAAGAGTTATACCCGCTACATGTTCATGTTCCCATGCAATAGAAATAAAATTAGCTAATTGAGAGCGTTGTAGCTCTTCATCCGGGTCGGCAGCTACATCTAATTCTGAAATATGAATAGGAAGATTTGTGCTGTTCCATACTTCATTTATACAATCTTCCCATGCAGTAGCTGATAATGTTTCAATTCCGTGAGCTTGCAGTCCTACGCCGTCTATAAGGTTGTGTTGCCCATCTGAAAGATTTGGTGCTGCTTTTATTGCATTAGTCATATTGATATATTCTTCTCGACAATTGTTCCAATTGTGTTCAATATTAAATTCATTTATTAATAGAATTGCATCGGGGAAATGTTGACGAGCCAATTGAAAAGGCCAAATTGCCCACCCGTATGGGTTATTTAAGTCTCCTTGATTTGCCGGTTCTGATTGATATCCCATAGTTAAAGCAGCTTTTAAATTTGATATTTCTTTATCAATAGGAGTGTTTACCGGTTCATTGAGTACATCAATCATATCAAGTCCACCCATTGGGGTATAATGGTCGTCGACTGCCTGATACCAATTTCTAATTGCTGTAACAATTGTTGCGGCATCAGCATCGGCTAAATATCCCGGTGCCTGAGAGCCCCAAACTAAAGCATGAAATTTGAATAGCCCTCCATTGTTTTTAGCCCAATTGTATGATAAATCAGAATTACTAAAATCATACGTGTTGTTCCCGCGGTCGCAGGTTCCCCATTTTGAACCGTTTTCGGAAGTAACCTGATTCCATAAATCAGAATAATTACTTGGAGTATTATATGCAATAATATTTCCAAAGTATTTTCCTTTACATTTTCCAATTTGTGCATGTGCATCTGTGAAGCTTACATATGCAAGAATGCATAAAAATATTGTAACGTTTCTCATCTTAAAATTTATTTAGTGGTTTTAAATTATTTTTATCATTATATGTAAAACTACGTTCTTTTTTTTGGGGGGAGTATTAAAAATTGTTCAAATAATGTAAAAAATCATTCCATTTTTTAGCAAATACATTTAAGTGATGTTTTTCTACTTTTTTTATACATGTTGATGACAATTTCGACGAATTGCTAGATAGCGAGAGTAGTTGTATATGTGATATTTTTACACTATATTTTTATGTTTTCTAAAAATGTAGGTTATGTAATGAGTGCCTGCGATATAAGTCTTGATTTTGGAGGAAAACTTCAAAATTAAGTATAACGCAGTATTTTGAAGTTTTCGGGCAGAGACTAAGTTAGTTCTTTTTTTTGTGTCTTAATATAGTAAGTGTATAATTCAGGGGTGACATACGAGGTATTTGTTTTCCATCGCCGGTAAAGCCGTGTGCTAAGTGAGGTGGAATAATCAGTCGGGCACTATCGCCTTTGTGCAGGAGTAAGAATGCTTCTTCAAGCCCCGATTCTACACCGGCATTTCCTACTTGTACGGTTTTTGTGCCGGTGGAGTCTGAGCTGTAACAAACTCGTCCGTTTAGAAGCGATACCGTGTATGAGTATTCTATAAAATCACCTTTTTTAATGCTGTCTGTATTGTTTGATCGAGAAATATAATACCAAAGACCGCTTCCGCTTTTCTGCATATTCCAATTGTTTTCTTCTACAAAAGTCCGAATGCTATCTTGTATATCGTGAGCATATTTTCGGTTTATTTCTATACTTTTTTCTTTTATAGTCTTAAGATCGTCTGATGTTAAGGATTTTTTTTGAGATTGTTGTTTACATGCAGATGCCAATGTAATTATGATGAGTGCTATATGGAGAAAATATTTCATTCGACGGTTATTTTTTTAGATGTGCTTTTGTGAGTTGTGTAGATGTCGCGTAATGCTATGGTATAAATAAATGTTCCTGCTGAATCAGCTGTAAATGTATATTTAATAGTTGTGGTGTCGGAGTTTTGTAAAAAATTATAACTCTCTACAATAGTGTTGTTGTTTGATATAAAGAGAGAATCGAGCGTGCATTCGGTTTGTATACATTGTATGAAGAATGAATGTTCACTGTTTTTCGAAATGGTCGTGTCTGTATATATTCCGGTAGTTAGCAGACGTAATCCCGGTGCTTTAATAGCCTCAACATATATTTTTTCTTGTGCCGAAGCTTGGAGGTTTTCGGTATCGAACGTGAGGATTTCTATTGTTTGAGTTTTTTCGGTATGAAGAAATGAAAGCGGAAAGGTAATAGTATGCGAACGGCAGTTAGGAAAAATACTGTCCATTATGAGTGAATCTGAAAAAAATAGTTGCGAATGGTGAATAGGAGAGTCTTCTGCATTATTGGTATAGCTTATGAGAATAGTGTCTGTTTCGTGCACAGTGTCGGGAAGTGAAATATTGGTAATATACGGACCTGTTATCGGTTCATAATTACAGGAAACAAAGAGTATAATTGCAAGAAGTACTGCTATGTTTTTCATATTTTTTTTCTAATTGTACTTTTCGGTGTAAAAATAAAAAAAGCCGGTCACAAAATAACCGGCTTTTTAATTTATTTATTATTGAAAAATGAATTATTCAACAATTTTAGTTTTAATGCTAATAGATGCTTGTCCGTCAATATCACCTTGAATAGATGTTACTTCTATAAGACCAATTGTTCCGTCAGTCGTTTTGAATGCTACAACATCATCTACTGCTAAGTTTGTGAGTTTAGTTAAGGTAATATCTGCTTCAGCAGGAAGATCTTCACTTGTAGCTGTTGCATAATTAACACTTGTTGTTGTAAATAATGTTTCTGTTGCTGTAGAGCCGGTAAAATCCAATGCTGAACTTTCTGTAGGAGAGTATAATTGAGCTCCGTCCTCAGTAGTGTTGTTATACACGAGTGTTACTTTTTCAGGAGAAGCCTGAGCTTCTGTTTGATCCATAACAGCATCATCAGCTAATGAGTAGTAACTACCGTTTGAGTTGCCACCGGCACCAAGAATTTTAGTCCCTTTGTCGTCCATATCAGATTCAACATTGATTGCTACAGTTTTCTCATCAGTTAAACCGTCTTTATCAGTTGCTGTAATAGTTAACGTTTGGCTGCCAACATTTTCTAATGTTTGGTTAAGTACTACTTCCATATTGTCTTCAATTTTCATGTCTTCATCATCAGAAGCAGTGTAAATAGTACCTTGACCTAATTTTACTACAACATCTTCTAATTTGCTGTCACCTTGGCGAACAGTAAAAGTAATATCAATTTCGTCACCGATGTTACGTTCTAAGTCAGAACCATCATAATTTGACCATTTAATTTCAGGTCCTATTGGGTCAACACCTTCTTCACAAGAAGTGAAAAATCCGACACTTGCAATTAAGCCGAGAATAAATAATACATGTAATTTTTTCATAAGATTTAAAATTTAGTTATACAATTAATAGTTTTAATTTCAATAGTTATAATATATGCAAATATAAAATTATATTTCATTTAAAAATGTCTTTTGTTATTATTTTATGTTGATAGTGTGATAAAGTATACTTTCACCGGGTTGTAATAATAAACTGTCTGAAATTTCAATAATTTTATCGGTATCTTTCTGCCACAGTTTTAGATGTGCATACTCTTTTTTATCTCCATGAATTACCGATGACACAAAACTTGTGTCATTGTGCATAAATACTTTTGCAGTCATTCTGCATTCGTCGTTTACAAATGCTCCGAGCACATCACCTTCCTGTACAGGTTGGTTATTCATAAATATTGCTGCCGAGAAAATAGTTGATTGCATATAATTTACTCGTTCCCAGCCATGACCGGCAAAAAGAGAACTTACAATAAAGATGCTTATAATCAGAATTATTTTTTTCATATACTCGCTGAACGTTTATTATGTCTGTTTAGTACGTCAAATATACAAAAAATTACAAATTTTCCCGAAAAAATGAAATTGTTTTTTCCAGCACAATTAATCTATGATACCCATGCATGTGATGTTCTTGATTGGGAAAAAAATGTGTTTCTATCGGTATGCCCCGAGAATTGCACGTTTCAATGAGTTTGATGCTTTGTGCCGGAACGGTAACTCTATCTTGTCCACCATAGAATAGTAATAAATTTCCCTCAATTGCATCAATATGGGTGAGCAGACTTGATTGGTGGTATCCTTCAGGGTTATTTTCCGGAGTGCTCATGTAACGTTCTCCATACATTACTTCATAATACTTCCAATCGGTAACCGGACTTCCGGCAATTGATGACTGTATATATTCGGGATATTTTTGGAGCATGGTAATTGACATGAATCCTCCAAAACTCCAGCCGTATGTACCTATTCTGTTTGTGTCAATATATGCTTGTGAGCTAAGAAAATCAATACCTTTTTTTTGATCTAATGCCTCGTTGCGACCTAATTGTAAATGCGTTGATTGTTCAAATTCGATACCTCGTCCCCAGCTTCCCCGATTGTCGAGACTAAAAATGATGTATCCTTGCGAGGCAAGTAAATATGAGGTGATGTCGTATCCGCACATCCACGAATTGCGAACAGTTTGGAGGTGCGGCCCTCCGTAAACATTAATTATAACAGGATATTTCTTTTTTTCTGAAAAATCAGGCGGTGTTATCATTTGGTAATAAAGCAGTGTTGAATCGTCCGCAGCGAGAATTGTGCCGAATTGCACGTTCGGTGTATTAAAATGTTTGAGAGGATTAGTAGATGAAAAAATAGATTGAGAAGTGTTATTTTGTGTGTTAAAAATTGAATATGAATGAGCTTGTGAAATGCTGTGAGATATTTGTATCCCATATGGCAGAGTCGGGTGAGTTATGCATGTGTGCGTGCCGGCTGTTGAGTCAATAATAGATACCGAACTGTCTGTTATGTGGTACATATATCTGTTCGTCGGATTGCTTTCGGAGGTGCCTTCAGCTATAATCTGTGAAGGGCTTATATGAATATCCGATATTTCCCAATTACCTGATGTGATTTGCTGTTCAGTATGAGAATAAATATTGTAGGAGTAGAGATGTTGATATCCTTTTTTTCTGCTTATGAAATAACATAAAGAATCGTTTGTCGGGAAATAAACAGGGTGGAGGGGTTCAATATATTTAGGGTGTGTTTCAGTATAAATTGTGCGGATATATTTCCCTGTTTTTATATCATATTCTTCAAGTTGTGAGGTGTCTTGTGCTCGGTTGAGGTGAAACAGATACAGTTTGTTTTCTGTATAGTTACAACTTGGATTTGTATAATACCCCTCAGTTGTTCGAAGTGATAAAAATATACAGGTATCTTTTTGCAGAGAGTATATGCCAATTGTAATTTTCTCATAATTACCTCCGGTAAAAGCATATTTGTAGGGGGAAATAGTAGGTGGAATTGATTCTGTTGAAGTGAAATAATAATCCGGTATAGCCGAGTCATTTTTACATATATAAATAAGGTGTTTTCCTGTTTGTGACCAAAAAGTGCCGTTAGAATAACCAAATTCATTTCGGTAAATTGAATCGGAAACATGATAGGTTTGGGGAATGGTAAGACGTTTCGTGTTTTTCTGTGTTTGTATGAATAGTTTTCGATTAGAAATATATGAGAAATCACCATTTTTTGAATGCCGTATTCCATATGAATGTGAAGGTAAATGTATATCTGATGTGATTTTACTTTTTCGTATTGAATAATCGAATACTGTTGTGTCTATAATAAAGCGAATTGTTGTTTCATTGTGCCACATGTATTGTGGAAATGAATACAATTGAATATCAGTTTTTTGAGCAAGAGTTGAGAGGTCGATAATAAATTTTTCGGGTTTGGTCTGTCGCTGTATAAATAATGAATCGTTGCGAACATAACTGCAGAGCGGTGTATTTGGTATCCATTGAATTTGTTGTAATTGGTTAGGGTAAAAATTTCGGCTTCTGACAGACTCAAGTGTTATATCTTTTTGGGCAACTATAGAATTATTCAAAAAAATACAGAAACTAATAATAGAAAAAAATCTAAAAAAAGTTGTTGAAAATACGGTACTGATGTTTTGTTTTATTCCGAGAAACATATCTTTGCATATTCGTATTCAAATATACATATTTATATAGAAAAAATGACTGAATTAATAAAAAAAATAATACTTTTTTGGGTAATTATCGTGTTTTTATCATGTAAAAATCATATGCGAGAGATTTCGGTACAATCTTTTGATACGGTGTATTATACAAATTATTATTCATTGTTGCATGTGCAAAAAATTCGAAAAAAATATGAACAATTATCAGCATTTGAACATATGCTCATAGCACATAACATTGTGCCAATACAGAGTATAGATACTTCAATCAAAATTGATTTGAAGTATGCCGGGAAAGATAATTTTTGGAATACAAATTTTTACACAACGCATAATTGTGCGTATTTGGAATATGAGACAGCTTTGAAATTGCGGAAAGTTCAGCAATTAGTGTGGAAAATTGACAGTAGTTTTTCTTTATTGGTGTATGATGCACTACGTCCGTATTGTGTGCAGGTTGATATGTGGAATCAATGTTCTTTATCGGGCATACAGAAACGTAATTTTTTAGCTTCACCCAAGCATAAATCATTGCATAATTATGGACTTGCAGTTGATGTTACCCTCTGTCGAGATGGCAAGGCACTTGATATGGGTACGCATTTTGATGTTCCGGGGAGAGCTTCGTGTACCTATAATGAAGATAAATTAGTAAATGTTGGCACACTTTCGAAACAACAGGTTCAAAATAGGCGTATATTACGAAGAGCAATGAAAGATGCGGGGTTTATACCGAATAAATATGAATGGTGGCACTTTTCTTCCGAATATAGAGAAAATTTAAATCAGTTTCCGTATGTTCATTGTTTTGATTCGATTGGTAATCAATAAAATATGAAAATTATGGATTTTGATATTTTTAACATCTCGCATAACATCGAACCTCCCCAAAAGGGAAAGGTTTTGGTTTCTGTCCCATTCATTAGTGATGCTTTTTTTTATAAAACAGTTATTTATCTTGTTGAACATTCCGATGAATCCACTGTTGGCGTTGTGCTCAATAAACCTTTACCCATGAGTTTTCACGAATTGGTTGAACAGATTCCGGAATCAAATTTCCCTATTCATATTGGCGGTCCGGCAGAACATACAAATTTGCACATGCTTCATACCTTTGGTGATAGAATCTCAGGTAGTGTTCCTGTTGCAAATGGGGTATATTGGGGCGGTGACTTTGATGAAATTAAACAGCATATTGCTTCACATACCATTTCAAAACAAGATATTCGTTTTTTTCTTGGGTATTCCGGTTGGGGTAAAAATCAGTTGCAACAAGAGATAGAGGAGGATACCTGGGTGGTTTCGTCAATATCTTTAGAGGAATTATTTTTCGATTCTAAGGATATAAATCTGTGGGATACTGTTTTGAAAAAAATGGGTTCGAAGTATGAGGCTTGGACGCATTTTCCGCCGAGTCCTTTGTTAAATTGACTTTTTTGTTTTTGTATATGACGTAATGATTCTCTTTCATTCAGAAAAGAACAAATACTCCCATCATTTGATAAAGCTTTAGTACAATCGTGAATAAAAATTTGCGAAAATCAATAATTTGAATCTAAATATATGTTCCACTCATTATTTTTATTCTTTTTCCATACTAATGCATAGCATCCTACGTAATCACCACTTAAATATTTGCCTATTTCATAAATTAACGAATCATTTACCTGTTTTATATATAAGGGTTGAAGACTTGTTATACTCCAATTAGTATCAGCCATGTAACTATATGCCTCTTTTATTTCAGAAATTCCGGAATATAATTTATTTATACTATTCCAATAATACAATGAATTATCGGAATATACGGCACGTAAAAACGCCTCCACATCATGCTTATTTGCCTCATGAACCCAATTTTCTCGTTGCTTTTTTACAATATCTTTACTATCACTAATCTCAGATTGTTTATATATAATCTCCAACTCTCTCTTTTCAGAACCATTTTGTGTGTCCCATATTGTTAAATGATTATAATAATCTCCATTTGAAGTAATGAATGAACCTATTTCATATTTCACGAAAGGGGATATAAAATCAATTTTTTCGTAATTGCTATACATTGAATCTATTATATTCCATTTTGATTTCAGAATCTTGTACAAATCTTTAATCTCCTCTGTGCCAACATATATTGTGTCTTCAACAATAACAACAGCATGTTCGGAATACAATGAATGTATTGATGGTGTATCCTCATTAAACATCTTTTTCCATTTGTCGTGAGATGAGGATACAAGAAATTGTGTTTTTTGTAATAACACATCATTACTCGATAAAATTACAGGAGTCAACAAAACGAGAAAAATAAACAGACTTTTTTTCATAATTTTTATTATATGGTAATACTTAAATGTGATGTTATTACAAAAATAAAAAATAAATTCAAAATAAAAAAATGGGGTTTGTCTGATTGCATGTGTTTTTTTAGCAAAAACAAAAAAATGAGATTCTGAGGGCTTTTTAAAATACTAACTTTAGGGTGTTAGAAAAAATCATAACGAAGCGTTTAATAATGCGAAATCAGTTATGCCAATCAAAATAATATCAAATAGGTAACCTCTACGCTAAATATAGCAGACTCGCACAGTTCTAACTGCTGAGCCTGTTAAAGTGCCATTCTACAGTTTGCAGATACGACACTTTGTTAAGCAAAAAGGATTCATTACCCTTAAAACACACAAATAATATATCATTCAACAATTATTGCTCGCAAATACATTTCATCATCAGCAAATATCTTAATGAGATACTCCGCTTGAGGTGCATCTATCGTAAATTCAAGATAATCTGTGTTTTGTGCTGATAAATTCTGTATTAATTTTCCTGTCATATCATATACAGAAACCTGAATATTTGACTTCATCTCAGGCAATACAATTTTAAGCAGTCCGTCGGTTGGATTTGGATATATTATTAGTCCATCAGCAACACTGTTTTCAATGGATAATCCGATAATTTCATAACATTCAGAAGTTTTCTCACACTCATTCAGTGAAATCTGAACCGCATAATTTCCAGTCACCTCAGGGAAAAATTCCTGCCCTGTAGCACCATTAATTTCCATTATATCTTTATCGCAATCTAACCACTGATAGCTTGCCCCATCTTGATTTGCAGTAAAACCTTTTTCGAGTAAACTAATTGTATTATCAATCGTTGTAACATCAAGATTTATTTCTATAATACTATCACAACCTGCCACATTCTGGATAGTATCAAAATAGTGTCCCGAGGCAAAATACACATCCCCTGAAGGTGCCACAAACGAATCACAAGCATGTACAGTCATTTCGGCAAAGGAAGATTCTAAAATTGTTAAATCAATTTCAATAATCGAATCGCATAATGCAGCATTTGGGATGGTATCGTAATACATACCAGATTCTGTATAAATATTTCCTGCCGGAGAAAGGTATTCATCACACACTTCTTCATGCAAATATCCGAATGAGCTTTCCCTAATATTCAAATTAATTTCAATGATACTATCGCACAAGCTTGCATTTTGTATGGTATCAAAATATACTCCGCTTTCGGTGTAAATATTTCCTGCCGGAGAAAGGTACGTATCGCAAACATCTTCAGTTATGTTCGCAAAACTTGTGAATCCTAAATCAAGATTTATCTCAATAATACTATCACAACCTGCCACATTCTGGATAGTATCAAAATAGTGTCCCGAGGCTAAATACACAGCACCTGATGGAGAAACAAACGAATCGCAGGCATGCACAGTCATTTCTGCAAAGGAAGATTCTAAAATTGTTAAATCAATTTCAATAATTGAATCGCAGAACATGTGATTTGGGATGGTATCGTAATGAATTCCCGATTCGGTAAAAAGTGTTCCGGATGGTGCTTCATACACATCGCAAACTTCCTCAATCATTGAGCTTGTAGTTGACCCGATAATGTGAATTGTCTCTGTCATTGAGCTGTCAACATTCAAGGAGGTATCTGTTACGGTAAGACTAACCAAATAATCTCCGGTCTCCCGGTAAACATGGGAAGCAGCAGAATCTGAACTGAAAGTACCATCACCAAAATCCCAATAATAGGTATCTCCATCCAAACTTAAATTTTGAAAATCAATGATTGTAGAATCGCAGGTTTCAATACGATTATAGGTAAACTCTGCAATTGGCAGAGCAATTTTTTCAATGGTATCCACAGTTGGTGATGACCAAAATCCCAGCGTATCTTTAAATTGATAATGCAAAGTATATTCTCCTTTCCATAAATGGGACATATCAATTTGTTCTTGTAATGTAAAGAATGTTTGGGAAGGTGTTATGGGATTTTCGACAGCATTGGTAAAATCATCATTGAACCAATAGCGATAAGTAATCATTTTATTTTCAATAGATAAAGACTCAGGTGTTTTATAAATAAATTGTGAAATTGTGCTGCTCCACTGTCCTCTGCTATCTAAAAACCGCATATAAAAAATGTGTACACCCTGATTTAGATTTGTCGCATCAATATCAGTTAGCAGCATTAGGTTTTGAGTTTTGGTAACCGATACAGTATTAGCATGATTATAGTTATCATCAAACCAATACTGATAAGCTTCAACATCATTTTCAGTCAATCCACCCTGAGGCTCAGCAATCTTATAGAAAAATTGTGCTACGGGGCTGCTCCACTGTCCTCTTTCATCCTGAAAACGCACGTACAAAATATGTACACCTGAATTCAGTGCAGTGGCATCAATATCTGTTATCAAATTAAAACTTTTGTTAGAAGCAAGTGTTTGATTTATAGCATTATCGTAGCCGTTGTCAAACCAATATTGGTAACGAGTAATACCATTTGTCGATACCGAGGCTTGATCTGCAAGTTTGTAGAAAAATTGAGCTACGGGTGAACTCCACTGGCCTCTATCATCTTTATAACGAATATAGAAAATATGTACTCCCGGGGTTAGTGCTGATGCGTTAATATCTGTTAGCATTTGATAATTTTGAGAAGCGGTAATTGTTTGATTAACTGCTGCATCAAAATCGTCATCGAACCAGTATTGATATTCAACTATTTTATTATCTCCGGTAGCAGCACTTTGAGATGAAAGACGATAGAAAAATTTAGCCTGAGGACTACTCCATAAGCCATTATCATCTTTAAATCGGATATAAAAAATATGCACGCCCGGTGTGAGATGTGAAGCATCAATATCGGTTTGCAGATTAACTGTTTGCCCCGGTGTTAATGCTGTTGTTGTGGCTTGATCAAAATCATCACCAAACCAATATTGGTATGCATTGATATTATTTTGAGCAGACAAATTTAATCCACCAAGCAATAAAGTTATTATTATAATCAGCTGTTTCATATGTTTACACCTTTATAGCTCATTTTAAAATTAATTGTCCTGAGCATTTACCTCAATATCCACATTAAGAAATCCATTTGAATCGGTTCCTGAGCTAATGGTTTTTGTGCTGATGTGTGGATTTTGAGGCACAAATCCTTCTTTCAATGGGAATAAACCACCATAAATACCAACTTGTGTTCCTTCATCACCCAAATAAGTCGATTCAGCACTGGAGGTCAGATGGTAATTGTCACCGAAGCTGAAAGGTTCAGATGGTAACGAAATAAAAAGAGTGGATAAATCAATCCCTTTATAATTGTTCACATCAATCGGGGTACTACCAAAATTAGGCGTAGCATCTTGTGTTACACAATTTTGTACTGTGTTTGAAGCCCCATCAATAATATATGGATTTATTGCATGAAAAATACAGTTGCTAATTAAATTGGTATTTGAGCTTGTAATAATGTCGTAACTTGAACTTGAAGGGGAATATAAAAACGAAGAATTTTTTATAGAGTTTGAATTTGAATTATAGATTCTTTCATTAAAAATGCAGTTTGTTATAAGGCTATTGGTA
>CAZLCY010000038.1:0-15022 GCA_964558075.1 uncultured Bacteroidales bacterium | reverse complement strand
GTAGTAACTCCGGTTTCAGTTTCTCCATTAACAATTGCCCAATTTATTGGAGCAGCTCCTCGGTATTGTGGAAGGAGCGAAGCGTGTAGGTTGAATGTTCCCTGCGACGGAATTTCCCATATTACTTTTGGAAGCATTCGGAATGCAACAACAATTATTACATCAGGTTGTAAATTGCGAATAGACTCTACAAATTCAGAATTGCGCAGTTTTTCGGGTTGTAATACCGGAATATTATTGGATTCTGCATATTTTTTAACCGGAGATTGTTGTATTTTTTTACCTCTACCCGCAGGTTTGTCCGGAGCAGTAACAACAGATACGACAGAATAATTGTTTTGTACAAGTAAAGAAAGAGGATACACCGCAAAATCAGGTGTTCCCATATATATTATCCGTAGCGGATGATTCATGTCTTAATGTTTTTTAAACGGATTTTTAAAAAAACGTTTGAAAAAATTTTGTTCAATGAGATGCTCATCGTCATAATATCCATAACCGTATTGTTGCCCGTATTTACCGTAACGATAGCCGAAACTGTTAATCATATCAACATCATTAATTAAAAGAGAAAGATTTTGAATTTTATTCTCGTTATGAATATCATTAATAAATTTCAGAGAGTTTTTGTTGGTGTAATTTTGACGCATAACAAAAACATTTAAATCAGAATATTTTGATATCGATAATGTATCAGCAACAAGTCCGATAGGAGGAGTGTCAAAAATAATATAATCGTACCCTTTTGTTTGTATTGCATCAATAAATCCGGCAAACTCATTACTTTCAATTAATTCAAGCGGGTTTGGCGGTATTGGTCCCGATAAAATTATATCTAGATTTTTTGTGTCTGATTGTATCGTAATATCTTCAATGCTATTTCTACCAATTAAATAGTTGGTAATACCAAGAGAAAAATTAGTCTTAATCATTTCGTGTAATTTTGGTTTTCGTAAATCGAGACCAACAATAAGAACACGTTTGTTATTCATAGCTATCATTGTAGCCAAATTTAATGCACAAAAAGTTTTACCTTCACCACTTATAGAAGAAGAGAATGAAATAATAGGAGTGTTGTTTTTATTTTTACTTAAAAAGAATGTGAGATTTGTACGAATAGTTCGAAACGATTCGGCAATAGACGATTTTGGATATTGTTTAACCGGAATATATTCTTCAATATGTTTATTATTTGCCACTGAACCAAGAATAGGAATAGAACATGCATGTTCTATTTCTTCGCGTTCAACAATTTTATTGTTAAAAAAGTCTCGTAAAATAATAATAATACCGGG
The DNA here is from genome assembly GCA_964558075.1 of uncultured Bacteroidales bacterium. GTDB lineage: Bacteria > Bacteroidota > Bacteroidia > Bacteroidales > UBA1715 > JAQICB01. The sequence continues at coordinate 13,727 of CAZLCY010000038.1, read as the reverse complement.
AATAAGACACGCTAAAAAGAGAGCTATAAGATAATTCAGTAGTCGTTTAGGAGAAATTAATTCAGTATTTTCAATGTATGCTTCATCAATAAATTTAAGATCAGGAAGATTCGCAGCTTTTGTAATTCCCACTTCTGCACGTTTTTGAAGCAGATAGTTGTAAATGTTGTCATTTAATTCAAAACGACGTTGAATGTTAATTAATTCCCGTTCTGTTTTAGGTAATTTTTTTATGTCAACATTTATAGTTGCAATTTCTCGATTAAGCTCACTTATTTCAAGTTTTGTTGCTTCAATAAGATTATAAACATTATCTAAGAGCGAATTGATGGTAGATTCAATTTTAACATTTATAAGTTTCAAACTCGGGTTATTTTCAGTTGCACTGTATTTTATAACTTGTTTTTCTGCATATAATTCACCAAGTTGAGAAATCAACGAATTTAACGAAGGATCCTCAACACCTATTACAGAAGGAGTAATCATATCCTGTAAATTATTTTTTTCCTGTATTGTTTTCAATATATATTCATAGTATTTCAATCGAATATCAAGTAATGATTTTTTTGATTGATACTCTTCCAGTTTTTCAAAAAGAGCAGAACCTTCAATACTTAAATCAATGATTTTATTGTCAGATCTGAACGTTTCTAAATTTTGTTCCGCTCGGTTTAACGAATCTACAATTTGCATTAATTGAGAGTCAATAAATTCAATTGTTTTAAGAGAGGTTTTATTTTTTTCCTGTAAATCATTTTCTATTGCTACGAGAATAAGAGTGTTCAGAAAATCAACAACCTTTTCGGGAACGGTTCCATTAAAGCGTAAATCCAAAAGAGTACCTTTTTTGAAAGAAGCCTCAACAGTTAAATTTTTAAGATACTGTTTTGTAAGTTTGTGATAATCATTGATTCGTGCAATATATGTCTCGTCAATAATATCATCATCTTTGTCATAATCGGTTTTAAACGCATCAGATTTTACAACAGAAAAAATATATTTATCACTTTGATACTGTTGATTGAAAAGTAATTTTTGTGAAACAGAATTAGAATCACGCGGAATTTCGAGTTTGTATTCTTTTTCCGAAAGAATAGTTATAAATATTGGTTCTCCCTGAATTTCGTGTTTTTTTAATTTTTCCGAAAAAACAGTATCGAGTTCAATACGAATAGGGCAATCATTATAAATTTCCACATTATTAACCCGACCTTTGTGTTTGTATGATACCCGATAATTAAGACGTTCGAGTGTTTTTTTTGTGAGAGAATATGATTGCAGAATTCCAATATAATTGTCAATGTTTTGACCACTTCCGCCACCGAGAGTTCCTAATTCTTTCATTATTGAACTCATGGCACCCATTGCATCTTCTTTTTCGGTAATCATTACCGAGTTTTTTGTCTCGTAGACAGGAGTAGAGTAGCGGTTAACAATAAAAGCTATGATTAGAGCACATGTTATAGTAATTGCAAACCATTTCCAATTATTTAAAAACAGAAAAAAATATTTTTGAATATTTATGTTTTCTTCCTCTTCTTGTGATAGATTGCTGTTATTCATTCGTTTATCGTTGTATATAGTAGAGAGTTAACACAAAAGTATATATAGAGTTTATAAATAATGAAATTGTGGGAGTGTTAAGTCGGAATGATTTTAATTTCAATGGTTCTATAATAATTATGTCTCCCGGTTTAATGTAGAAATTTTTATCAGACATTATTTGTTCATCGGTAAGATCTATTCGGAATGTCTCATTTTCCTTGCTTGAAGTTCTGATTATAAGGACTCTTTTTTTGTCGGCATATTGATTTACATCGCCGGCAAGAGCTATTGCTTCAAAAACGCTTAATTCATTTCTGTACACAAAATAACTGCCGGGTCTGTTTACTTCACCTAAAACAGAAACTTTTGCATTAAGTAATTTTACTATAACCGAGGCTTCTTTGAAGTATTCATTAACTTTTTCTTGAATGTGAGCTTCTGCTTCAAAAATATTTTTTCCGGCAACATGAATTGTATCAATAACCGGAAGTTTTATATATCCTTCCGGATTAATAGTGAAACCTTTTAAGGTAATAGCTGTTTCGCTGGTAATATTTGTGTAGCTGTTGTTGTCTAAGTTGAATAAGTTGTTAATCTCTTCATTAATACTAAGAATACGAACATAGACTACGTCACCCACTTGCAAAGTGTTTTCAGTAATTTTTTTGGGATATGAAATGTTTTCATTATTCTCAGGTCGGTTATATAAATACATACTGTTTTTTCGACTTGTACAACTCGACACTATTAATAGAATTACTGATATGTATACAAAAAATTGCTTCATATATGTGAATTTTTGCAAATGTAGGATTTTTTTATATAAAATATCCTTTTTAATTGGTTTTATACTCGTAAGAGATTGTTTTTAATTCTTCGTTTGCCTGTACAATTTTATTTTTAAGAGATTCTTTATATTCAATTAATTTTTGTGCAAGTTTTGTGTCTCTTGTTGCAATGATTTGTGCTGCCAATATACCTGCATTAAGAGCACCATTTATGCCAACAGTAGCAACAGGGATTCCCGGAGGCATTTGCACAATAGCTAAGAGAGAGTCAAGACCGTCTAAGCTTGCTTTGATAGGCACTCCAATAACCGGAAGTGGTGTCATGGAAGCAATAACTCCCGGTAAATGTGCTGCCATTCCTGCTGCTGCAATTATAACATCTATACCGTTGTCTTGTGCATTTTTTGCAAATTTTTCAACCGCTTCGGGTGTTCGGTGAGCAGATAACGCATTTATTTCAAAAGGAATTTCTAATTCGTTTAATACTTGTGCAGCCTTTTCCATTACCGGTAAATCGGAGGTGCTCCCCATTATAATACTTACTTGTGCTTTCATGTTTTTATATTTTTTAATAATTAATAGAGATACTTGATAAATTAATAAAACAAGCAGAACAATCGAGATAATAGCTTGTGAAGTATAATAATTATTATCTTCGATGTTTCATATTTTTTTCGCAAAGATTCAAAAAAAATGTAATTTTGCAAAATATTATGGAACAATTCAATATACAACTGCACGACAAAGAATTTACACTGTATAAAAAACATTCTGATATTCAGGATAATATAGTGCGGGTTGCCGATTCTTTAAATGCTGTTTTAGCCACACAAAAAGATGTGATTTGTTTATCTGTGCTTAACGGTGCATTTATGTTTACGGCAGATTTATGTAAAAATTTACATTGCACCCCTTATGTGTCATTTGTTAAACTCGCATCTTACAACGGAATTGAATCAACAGGTGCGGTGGAGTCATTAATTGGGTTGGATGTTTCTGTTAAAGGTAAAACGCTTGTTATTATAGAAGATATTGTTGATACGGGTCATACTATCGAATATTTATATAATCTCTGTATAGAATTACATGCAAAAGAAATTTTTGTTGTAAGTTTGTTGTTTAAACCGAATGCATATAAAATGAATGTTCCGATTTTTTCGTATGCATTTGAAATTCCAAATGATTTTGTTATTGGTTATGGCATGGATTATAATGGATTAGGACGGAATTTGAAAGATATTTATGTGTTACAAAAATAAAATTGTATGATTAATTTAGTGTTATTTGGTCCTCCGGGTGCAGGAAAAGGAACATATTCGGAGAAAATTGTAGAGGATTATGGTTTAATTCATATTTCAACCGGTGATTTGTTGCGAAAAGAAATTGACGAGAAAACAGAACTGGGCATGTTTGCAAAAACCAAAATGGATACAGGTTCGTTTGTTCCCGATGATGTTGTTATTGGTATGATAAATAATATGCTTGAAGCACATACCGATGCTAAAGGTTTTATATTTGATGGTTTTCCTCGAACAGTAGCACAAGCAGAAGCTCTTGATAAACTTGTTGCAAGTCGCAATATGCATATTACTCAAGTTATAGCTTTTGAAGTAGAAGAAGAAATTCTTATTGACCGTATATTGTTGCGTGGTAAAGAATCGGGGAGAGTAGATGACCAAAATTATGATACAGTGAAAAAAAGAATTTCGGTATATCATGAAAAAACTGCTCCGGTTAAAGACTATTATGCTTCTCAAAATAAATTATCAGAGGTACGAAACGAAGGAACTATAGACGAGGTATATGCTCGCGTAAAACAAGTTCTTTCTTTATAAATTATTTAAATGGCTTCATCTTCGTTTGTAGATTATATCAAAATATTTTTTCGTTCCGGTAATGGTGGTAGTGGATCTGCTCACTTGTATCGGGATAAATTGACTGCTAAGGGCGGTCCTGATGGCGGTGATGGTGGTCGTGGTGGTCATATTATTTTGCGTGGTAATGAAAACGTGTGGACTTTATTGGCTTTGCGTTACAAAAAACATATTTTTGCCGGTCACGGAGCTGCCGGGTCCGGTGGTTGTAAAACCGGTGCTTTTGGTAAGGATGTGTATATTGATGTTCCACTCGGAACTATTGGCAGAAACGCCGAAACGGGTGAGTTGATTTGTGAAATTACGGAACATAACCAAGAAGAGGTGCTTGTTTCCGGCGGACGAGGTGGCTTGGGAAATACACATTTTAAGTCTCCAACCAATCAAACACCACGGTATGCTCAAACAGGTGAAGAGGGCGTTGAAGGATGGTATTCATTCGAATTAAAGGTGCTTGCGGATGTTGGGCTTGTTGGATTTCCCAATGCCGGGAAGTCAACTCTTTTGAGTGTTATCTCTGCTGCAAAGCCTAAAATTGCAGATTATCCGTTTACAACTCTTGTTCCCAATCTTGGAATTGTTCCCCATCGAGATCATACATCTTTTGTAGTCGCCGATATCCCCGGAATAATTGAAGGAGCTCACGAAGGGAAAGGAATAGGACTTCGATTTTTACGACATATTGAACGAAATGCTGTTCTCTTGTTTATGGTTCCGGCTGATGCAAAACATATTGCTGAGGAATATGCTATTTTGTTGAAAGAATTGGAATTGTATAATGAAGAATTGTTGGATAAACCTCGACTTTTGGCTGTGACAAAATCTGATTTGTTGGATGAAGAATTACAATTAATGATTTGCCATGAGTTGCCACAAGATATTGAAACAATTTTTATATCCTCGGTTACCGGTCATCACATTCCCGAATTGAAGGATATTATTTGGAAATATTTACATCAATAATTTTACTATGGATTATTTAGAATCAATAGACAGACAGTTGCTTTTGCTTATTAATGGTCTTAATTCGCCTTTTTTTGATTATGTTTTTCATCATATTTCGCAAACCATTACCGGTATGCCTTTATACCTGTTTATAATTTATTATTTCTTTAAAAAATTCCCCAAACCTCGTGCTTTTCAATATACCGTTGTGTTGGTGTTGAGTGTTGCTTTGGCTGATTTAACATCGGTACATTTATTTAAAGATGTTTTTGAGCGATACCGACCAAGTCATAATTTAGATATAGCCGATAAGCTGCATTTTGTAGATGGTTATCGTGGTGGTAAGTATGGTTTTGTATCTTCTCATGCTGCAAATTTGTTTGCTTTAGCTACGTTTTTGATACTTGTGTTTAAACGAAATGCACTCACAATTTTTGTGTTTATCTGGGCATGCCTTGGTTCATACAGTCGTATGTATCTTGGTGTTCATTATCCTTCAGATATTATAGGTGGAGCAATACTTGGATCCTTAATTGCTAATATTTTGTATCGATTTTATTTTGTAAATATGAACCGTACACCGGCAGCAGAGAAATCGAAAATGGTGGAGGATTTATAAGCTGAATTTTATTGAATACAGCTTATAATATAAATGTTTTTGTGATTTTCATAATGCAAATATATTCCAAATGTGAGCTTTAATGAATATAAGGATATGGTTTGATGAAACGATATTAACCATATACAAGCTTTACATTAAAGTTTTATGATTGTTTTTATGGTGTACCGGGGAGTAAGTGCCGGTTTTATTTGGAAATTTTAAAAAATAGTAGAAGGTTTTGAGACAACTTGAAAAAAGGAGATACTTTATGGGGAATAGCAGAACGGGAAGGTACTTCTGTTGAATCTTTAGTTCAATATTAAAGATGTGACGCTAATTCATCCTGGGATAGTATCGTTTAAAAAGATGGTACGAAGAATTTATGATTTAAAGTAAAATGTATAAGTTTTATGAAAAAAAATTGCTCTTTTAATAATATCTTCACTTACTGTTATTTCTTGCTCAAAAACCTCAAAAAAGCTGTATTCTTTAACCATTGAACTTCAAGGACGGTATGATGCGGAGAATGTTGAAACATTATACGGTTATTATATTAGTTCTAAGGGAGATTCAAAGTTGTATATTGGTCTTGATTTTAAAAAAAGTCAACTGATTGATAAAATGTCAGATAAGGAGTTAGAACTTAATTTGTCCAAAACACACCACAGAATAATACAGACAACCTTTGTCAATTAACCATTAGTTAATGTCTTTTCTATGTGTGCAATTTCATCATTGGTAAATGGTTTTGATGTAAGGGCATTAAGGTTTGTGCGTAATTGTTGTTGCGAACTCGCTCCAATTAAAACGGATGTCACGCCCATATGCCAAATCCAAGCAATTGCCATTTCCGCAAGACTTTGTGAACGGTTTTGGGCAATATTGTTGAGTGCTTTAACTGTGCTTACGTTTTTATCGTTAATTTCATCTTTTGATAAAAATCCATGCGATTTTGCTGCTCGTGAATCTTTGGGTATGTCATTAATATATTTGTCGGTTAATAATCCTTGTGCAAGAGGAGAAAAAGCAATTGAACCAATACTGTTTTTCTCTAATCTTTGAAAGAGCTTATCTTTTTCGGGTTCACGATGAAACATGCTGTATTTAAACTGATGTATTAAACATGGAACACCTCTCTGTGAGAGTAAATCAACTGCTTGTTGGGTTTGTTTGGAATTGTAATTTGAAAGTCCAATGTACAATGCTTTTCCTTGTTTGTAGATTAATTCAAGTGCATCCATGGTTTCTTCCATTGGTGTTTGTGGGTCAAATCGGTGATGATAAAAAATGTCAACATAATCAAGATTAAGTCGTGTGAGGCTTTGATGTAAACTGGATAATAGATATTTTCTTGAACCCCCATCCCCATACGGACCTTCCCACATGCCAAATCCGGCTTTTGTGGAGATGATAAGCTCATCGCGATAGCCGGAAAGCTCGTTTTTAAGTACTTTTGCCAACGTTTCTTCAGCAGAACCTGCCGGTGGTCCATAATTGTTTGCAAGGTCAAAATGGGTAATGCCATTATCAAATGCATCGATTAAAATATTTTTAGCATTTTCGTAAACATCCACACCCCCGAAGTTATGCCAAAGTCCCAATGATAGTTTTGGTAATTGTAAACCACTGTTTCCGCAGAATGAATACTGCATGGAATCGTATCGTTTTCTTGATGCTACATGTTTCATAATCAATATTTTTTGTGTGTGATTAGTTACTATTTATTTTTTTAATATTTTTATATTAAACTTCTTCAAGTTGAAGTAGCAGACCATTGCAGGCATCTTCTAATAAATCAAGAACATATTCAAAGCCTTCAAAACCACCAAAATAGGGGTCAGGTATTTCAGTTTCTTTAAAAATTTTGCAATAATCTGCCATTTTAGAAATTTTAGCTTTTTTTTCATCAACAACCGTCATGCTTCGTAGACTTTGTATATTATTATTATCCATGCCAATAATCATATCATAATGATCAAAATCAGCAACCGGGTCAACCGGTCGTGAGCGGGTGGTAATGATATATCCTCGTTTGTCGGCATGTTTACGCATGCGTGCATCTGCCATTTCTCCTTGGTGAACAGATAAAATTCCGGCTGAGTCTATTTCATATTTATCAGAAACACCTTTTTTATCTACCAAATATTGAAAAATAGTATGTGCAGATGGGGAACGACAGATATTACCGAGACAGACAAATAATATTTTTGTTTTTTTTACCGGAAGTATACTCATTGTTTTTTGTTTATTAATAGTTTACGAATAAAGTTTAAGGCAGTAATACTTGTACGTGTTATAACACGCTCTCTGTTATTGCCAAAATTAAATGTATACGAATAGGTATTAGTACTATCTGCAATGCCAATCCATACAGTTCCTACCGGTTTATTTTCTGTTCCACCGGTCGGTCCCGCTATTCCGGAGGTTGAAATAGCATAGGTAGTGTTGAATTTTTTTCGACATTCTTGAGCCATAATTTCAACTACCTCTTTACTTACTGCACCATGTGAAGTAATGGTTGTTTCGGGAACATGTAATTCATTAATTTTAATAGAATTATCATATGTTACAATACTTCCTTTAAAATACTGAGAACTCCCCGGAATAAGAGTAAGTATGTGTGCAATATTTCCCCCTGTGCAACTTTCAGCAGTTGAGATTGTTGCTTCGTTTTCTCGTAATAAATCGCCTACAATTTCTTCCATACTTTTGAGACCATAACCAAAAATGTACTCATTTACATATGGTTTTAAATTGGTTATTGCTCCGGAAATAAATTTTTGTGCCGATTCGTGAGAATCAGTAACGCATGTGAGACGTAATTTTATTTGTCCCGGCGACGGGAGATATGCCAATTTTATTTCATTCGGTAATGATTCTTCCCAAGGAGCAATTTTTTCAGCCAGTTTTGCTTCAGCAATACCACTTAATAATACATGTTCGTGAACAATTACCGGTAACGAAAATTCTTTGCGTAATTTAGGAATTACCGTATCTTTCATCATGTCTTTCATCTCGTGTGGCACACCGGGAAGCGAAATAATTATGCTGTTTTCGTGAGAAAACCACATGCCCGAGGCTGTTCCATTATAATTGGGTATAAAATCGGCTTTTTCCGGAAATAGTGCCTGATCCTTATTGAGTTGGTTCATTTCTCCATTTAGCGAAGATATGAAGTTTTTTATATTTTTTAAGGCTTCGCTGTGTACTGAAAGGGGAGAGTTAAATAATGTACACAAAACTAATTTGGTAATGTCATCATTTGTGGGACCCAGTCCACCGGTAATAATTATCACATCATTTTCCGAACAGGCTTGTGTTACTGATTGTGTAATTGCTTCTTCTGTGTCAGAAATAGTGGTAACGCGATTGATGAAAAAACCGAGCAAAGATAATTGTTCACCAATCCATGCGGCATTCGTGTTTATTGTTCGCCCAATGAGTAATTCATCTCCGATTGATATAATTTCTACTTTCATATATGATTTCTAAAAATGGTGTAAATATATAAAATTGTGCTGACGTTTTTCGATTTTTCTAAGGATTTATGACTCGTGAAGGTATAATATGATGAAAATAGAGAATTTTTGAGGTGAAAATGAAATTGTGGATAAGAGAGGTGTTTTCGTGGGTGAATAGCTTTTTCTGTAAAGTAAGTTTTTTTTAATGTTTTGATATTCTATTTTTTTTTTGTTTATTGTAAAAAATCAAGAAACCTGACGACTATACATAACATAAAAATATACATATGATTGAAATTTCGACAAAAGAATTAAAAAAAATTGTAGGTACAAGATATGCAAAAATAATTGATGTACGTCCGGTTGATGCATATAACGGATGGCAGAGGCATGGTGAAAAACGTGGTGGACATATACAAGGTGCAAAATCCTTGCCGGCGAAATGGACAAAATATATAGATTGGATAGAAATGGTTCGTCATAAGGGTATTGTTCCTGAAGATCACTTAATACTATATGGTACTACGGTACAAGAAGCTAAAGAAGTTGCACACATTTTTAGAAAATCAGGATATCCACATACAACTATTTACCCTCATTTTGTTGATGAGTGGACTGCTTCATTCGATGCACCAATGGAGAGGTTGCCTCGATATAAACATTTGGTTTCAGCTGAATGGGTACATCAACTTATTTGCAATGAAAAACCGCCTCATTACGAAAATGATAATTTTGTTGTAATTCATTCTCATTATCGCAATCGCGATGCATATTTGAGCGGACATATACCCGGTGCAATAGATATGGATACGCTTGCCTTAGAATCGGCGGAGACATGGAACAGGCGAACTCCCGAGGAAATTAAAATAGCATTGGAGAAGCATGGAATAACCCAAGATACGACCGTTGTGCTATATGGTACATTTATGTTTCCTGATAATGATGATGAATTTCCGGGTAGTGCTGCGGGTGATATAGGTGCAATTCGTAATGCATTGATTATGATGTATGCGGGGGTGAAAGATGTGCGTGTTTTAAATGGTGGCTTTCAATCTTGGCAAGATGCCGGTTTTCAGATAGATACTGATGATGTACCAAAACAAGCCGTTAAGTCCTGTAATCTGGTAATTCCTGAAAAACCGGAATTGATTGTTGATATTGAAGAGGCACAATCGATGCTTTCGTCACCAAATGCTGAATTGGTTTGTGTACGCAGTTATCCCGAATATATTGGCGAGGTTAGTGGTTACAATTACATTGAACATAAAGGGCGTATTCCGGGAGCAATTTTTGCAGATTGTGGGAGCGATGCGTATCATATGGAAAATTACCGTAATTTTGACCATACCACACGTGAATTTCATGAAACAGAAGAGATATGGAAGCAGGTCGGTATAACTCCTGATAAACACTTGGCTTTTTATTGTGGAACAGGGTGGAGAGGCAGTGAAGCGTGGTTTAATGCCTGGTTAATGGGGTGGCCTCGGGTCTCTGTTTTCGATGGTGGATGGTTCGAATGGAGTAATGACCCCTCAAACCCTTTTGAAACAGGTGTGCCTGACATTAAATAATATGACTTTTTAATACAAACTTTCATAAACTAAATATATGACTCATTACGACGCAATTATTATAGGTTCCGGACAAGCAGGAACTCCTTTGATTTTTACGTTTGCCTCCAACAAAAAGAAGGTTGCTTTTATTGAAAAAAAACATTTTGGTGGAACTTGCCTCAATGTTGGTTGCACACCAAGTAAAAACTATGTGGCAAGTGCAAAACGCATGTATGATGTGCAACATGCCGGAAAACTTGGTATAGATGTGCCGGAAGGTTTTAAGGCTAATCTGCCAAAGATTAAACAACGAAAAGATAAACCGATTACATTATCGCACGAAAAGATGACTTCGCTTTTGGAAAAAAATGAATATATTGATTTTTATAAGGGAGAAGCACGCTTTGTCGGGGAAAAAAGTGTCGAAGTGAATAATCAAAGGCTTTCCGCTGATAAGATTTTTATTAATGTTGGTGCAAGAGCAAGAATACTCGATAATTTTGAAGGAGTAGATTATTTGACCAATGAAGAGATTTTTGAACTTACAGAAATCCCCGAACACCTTATTATTGTTGGGGGAAGCTATATCGGTCTCGAATTTAGCCAAATATTTTCCCGTTTTGGCAGTAAGGTTACTGTTGTTGAACAGAACAGTCGTTTGTTAGCTCAGGAGGATGAGGATATTTCTGATGCCATAAAAGAGATTCTCGAAGATGAAGGTGTTGAATTTAGATTGGATGCCACATGCATAGGAGCTAAGCAGGATTCACACAGTAATATAAAGCTTACAATAAATTGTGATAACAATGAAGAAGAACTTGTAGGAACACATGTATTGCTTGCTGCCGGACGAGTGCCTAATACCGATTTGCTTAATCTACAAGCAGCGGGAGTTAAAACTGACGAGAACGGGTATATTCAGGTTAATGATACGCTGCAAACCAATATTGAAGGAATATATGCTTTAGGAGACTGCAATGGTAAAGGTGCTTTTACTCATACTTCATATAATGATTTTGAAATTGTTTCTGCAAATCTTTTTAAGGCTGAAAATCGAAAAGTCTCTAATCGAGTATTTACATATGCTTTGTTTATCGATCCGCCACTTGGGAGAGCGGGAATGAGTTTAGCGGAAGCAAAAAAGACTCATAAACATGTAAAGATTGCTGAATATTCTATGTCTAAAGTTACACGTGCAATGGAAAAATCAGAGAAAAAAGGATTCATGAGGATTATTATTGATGGCGATACCGATAAGATTTTGGGTGCTTCTATACTTGGTGTTGGGGGCGATGAAATAATTTCCGGCATTTTAAATGTTATGTATGCCGATAAACCATATACGGTAATTCGCGATTCGGTACAGATAGACCCTACCGTTTCGGAATTTATACCGACCATGTTAGAAAACCTTAAAGATGTATAATATGAATTATAACGAAAATTTAGATCTTGCAATCAATCAAGTTGGAATTACAAGTTATCTTCAAAAAATAGATATGTCTGCTGTAAGAAATGAAATACTTGCCGGATTATCTGCATCCGGCAAGTATATTTCAAGTAAATTTTTTTATGATGAGAAAGGATCCGGTTTGTTTGAAAAAATAACGAAATTGCCCGAGTATTATCCAACACGTTGTGAAAAGGAAATATTACAAAGTATTGATTTGAGTTTTCTTAAAACGTATGAAAATTTGCATATTTTGGAACTTGGTAGTGGCGACCATACAAAAATATCATTATTGCTTAATCATATTCCAACAGTTTTTTTTAATACTTTAACGTATTATCCAATTGATATAAGTAAATCCGCTATTCAGGATGCGTGTGAAAAACTTGTAGATAGGTATCAGAATATTACAATACAGGGATTTGTGGCGGATTTTGTTCAGCAATTAGATATTATCCCTCATGGCAAAAATCGACTTTTTTGTTTTCTTGGAAGTACTATTGGTAATTTTACCGAGGAACAACGTATCGATTTTCTTGTAAAAATGAATCAAATTATGACCGATGATGACTATTTTTTGCTTGGGGTTGATACTATTAAGAATAAAATTATTCTTGAAAATGCATATAATGACAAACAGGGTATAACGGAAGCTTTTAACCTTAATGTCTTAAATGTTGTGAATGCTATCTGTGAAACTGATTTTGATACGAATGATTTTAAACACATTGCTTTTTTTAATGAAGATAAAAAGAGAATTGAGATGCATCTCGAAGCTCTGACGGATGTTGTCGTAAAAAGTAATATAGTTCCTGTTGAAATTTTTATTGCAAAAGGGGAGCGTATTCATACTGAATATTCTCATAAATTTGATGACAACATGATATCTCATATGGCAGAAAAGTCAGAATTTCAGACAACAAAGGTGTTTAGTGATAAAAATGCTCATTTTAAACTGATTTTGTTTACAAAAGCTCGTACTGTGAATTGATTTTCAATTCTGAGTTTGCTCAGAAAAAGGGGGTGTTTTATGTAAGGATTGATGTGGTTGAATTTTTTGAACTGTATTGAGATTTTTTAAAACAAATATTGTGGTACCAGAAAACCTTTTCGGCGTAGGGATATTTGTAGTGAAAAAATATTGAGACCTTCTTTTTCTCCTATAAAAAAACTATTTTTGTGTACTAATATTCAAATATATGGAACAAACACAGAAACAGGAAGCTCTCGAATCGTTCGGACGTCTTCTTGATATTATGGATGAACTCAGAGCAAAATGTCCCTGGGATAAGAAACAGACTTTTGAAACGCTTCGCAATCAATCAATAGAAGAGGTGTATGAACTTGCCGATGCTATTCTCGAAGGTGATAGAGATGAAATAAAAAAAGAATTGGGAGATGTGTTGCTTCATATAGTGTTTTATGCAAAAATTGGTTCGGAACAAGATGCGTTTTCTATAACTGATATCGTAAATTCTTTATGTGAAAAATTAATTTATCGTCACCCACA
>CAZLCY010000037.1:0-15117 GCA_964558075.1 uncultured Bacteroidales bacterium | reverse complement strand
CGTTCAAATACCTACATGATAGACCGTTACAACCGACTATGGCGAAAACAAAATGAAAAATGGCAAACATCGTTTAGTTACAAATTTGGCCCTATACCAACAAAAGAAACAGCTGCAAAAACAACTGAATTTAATTATTGGGAAATGCCTTGGAGTCTCAATATTTCGTATTCTATTAGTCTTCCCCGAACCTACTATTATAATGAACGCAACGAGCTAGACTCTGTTTCGAATGATATTATTCAAACCATGGGTATAAACGGCAGTTTAAAACTCACAAAAAACTGGAATATTAGTTACCGAACCGGCTGGGATTTTACCGAAAAAGCTATTTCATACACAAGCATTGATATTTACCGTGACCTCCACTGTTGGGAAATGAGTTTTAATTGGGTTCCTCTTGGAGACCGAAAACGCTGGGATTTCACACTCCGCGTAAAAGCTGATATGCTTAAAGATCTAAAATTAGACATGCAAAGTTCTACCCAATATTTCTAACACATATTATTTATGAAAACTCCTATTGAATCGTCACAAGCCCCCAAACCTATCGGACCATACAGTCAGGCGGTAAAAAAAGATAACACCCTCTACATTTCGGGACAATTACCATTGAATGTTGACGAGGATTTTTTGGTAAATTCTGACTTTAGTTTGGCAACAAAACAAGTGATGGATAACATAGATGCGATTCTTAGTGAAGCCGGAATGGATTTTTCTCATATTACATTTTGCAGCATTTTCATAACTAATATGTCTAAATTTTCTGAAGTAAATACGGTGTATGCACAATATTTTTCGGAACCATTTCCTGCCCGACAAGTCATAGAAGTTTCGGCACTTCCTCTCAATGCAATAATTGAAATTTCCGCTATTGCCCACGTTTAAAAATCAACTTTCTTTATTTGTTTGTGTCACCAAATACACACCAACAAACACAAGAAACATTGACAGAACCTTATACCAAGAAAAGAAATCTTGCCCTAAAATAACAGAAATAATAGTAGCAACAATCGGCTGAATATAAATATATATGCTTACAGTAGTCGGATTCACTTGTTTTAGTCCAATAATATTAAGCATATAAGTAAGAAATGTAGCCCCCACAATTACAAAAACAAAAGCACCAATTACCATCGGCGACAATGACGCAATGTCGATTTGTAATACCCCCGAACCACCATAAAAAAAGACTGGAACGACACCAAACATAAACATATATTTAAGCACCGTAAAGGAGCCGTATTTTTTCATTAATGGTTTTGTCCACACAAGATAAAGTCCGTACATTATAGCGTTTGATAAAATAATCAAATCACCTGAAATATGAGCTCCGGTAAATTCATTATATCGAGATGTTACAATAAGCATAAGAGCTCCCGAAGCTCCCAAAACAATACCAAGAATTTTTTTCCGGGTTATCGGATTTCGCAAAATAAGAGCTGAAAGAACCATAACAAACAAAGGGTTTAAAGTCATAATTATTGACGCATTTACCGGACTCGACAATTCTATCCCCCACACCAACAGCGACTGATTGACCGTGACCCCCAAAAAACCGGCTATTGCCAATTTCCACATATCGTTTCGCTCTATAGTATCGGTACGTATAAAAAATGAACCGAAAGAAAATAAAAGCAAAGCACCTACTCCACGCAACAATGCAAGTGCCTGCCAAGAAGAATGTTCGGGAAGAATTTCATGTACTGCAATATAATTTACCCCATACAGTACGTTTGCTCCTAAAATAGCTAAATTTGCATATAACTTTGTTCTCATAATCAAATCTACATATTTCCACAAATATTTACTATTTTTGTCGAAACTTAATACAAAAAAATGACCATATTAGATAAAATAATCGAACAAAGAAAACAAGATGTTTCTACATTACAATATCTAAATCCGATATCGAAACTTGAACTTTCTCCTTTTTTTGAAAGACCGGTAATGTCTGCTAAAGAATACATCCTTTCATCTGAAAAATCAGGTATTATTGCAGAACACAAGCGAGCATCTCCATCACAAGGAATAATAAACGACAAAGTAAATCTCGCTGATGTTGTGACCGGATATGAAAATGCAGGAGCATCGTGCATTTCTATTTTAACAGAACCTCATTTTTTTAAAGGATCAAGCGAAGATATTTTACACATTCGGGATATTATTTCTATTCCAATTCTTCGGAAAGAATTTATTGTTGATGAATATCAAATAATTGAAGCAAAATCTATTGGTGCAGATTTTATTTTACTCATTGCAGCATGCCTTACAAAACAAGAAATCAGCACATTTACAAAACGGGCTCATTCTCTCAACATGGAGGTTTTATGCGAAATCCATGAAGAGAAAGAATTGGAAAAATGCAATTCCGAAATTGATATCATAGGTGTAAACAATCGGAATCTGAAAGATTTTTCGGTAGACATAGAACACTCAATTCGTCTTCTTGAAAAAATCCCGGAATCATTTGTTCGCATTTCCGAAAGTGGCATATCTCAACCGGAAACCGTAAAGCTATTGAAATCGAAAGGATTTCAGGGATTTTTAATGGGGGAAAACTTTATGAAACACAGCAATCCCGGAGAAACTTGCCGGGAATTTATTTCTCAATCACAATTATTATAGTTATATGAGTAATCTATACATAAAAGTATGTGGAATGCGAGATGCAGATAATATCAAAAAATTATCTCAATTACCCATAAACATTCTGGGATTTATATTTTATCCGAAATCGCCCCGATACGTTGGTTCTGATTTTCCGGAAAACCATCTCAGCACAATTCCCTCTACAGTTAAAAAAGCCGGCGTTTTTGTTAATGAGCCCCTTTCTAATGTACTCGCAATTCAAAAAAAATATGCTCTCGATTATATTCAATTACATGGTAATGAAACTCCGGAATATTGCAAAGACTTTCGCTCAAATTCATCTGCAAAAATCATAAAAGCGTTTCGTATTTCAGACGACACGAATTTCGAAATTATGAAACAATATGAGTCGCATTGCGATATGTTTTTATTCGACACCTATACTTCATCATACGGTGGTTCGGGAAAACAGTTTTCGTGGTCAAAACTCGCATCGTATAATTTGGAAACACCTTTTTTGTTGAGCGGTGGCATCACCTCCGATGATGCAATACGAATTCTAAGTTACGTACACCCACAACTGTTTGGCATTGACATTAATTCGAAATTCGAAATAGAACCGGGATATAAAGATGTGCAAACTGTTTCGGAATTTGTACACAAAATAAGAAATACCAATTAATTAAAAATATCCACACATTACACTTTTTACTTTCAGTAAAAAGTGTATATTTCGCATTAAAATAAAAACTCTACATATTATGAAACACTCAATCATTCTTATTAATCTTAGCCTTTTGTGTTGCATAGTGCTTATTTCTTGTCAGCAAAACTCTTCACAGCATGAATCATCATCAGAGAAACCTACACACATTTATATTGAAGACAATTCATTACTGTTTAATGGTTCCGAAATATACCTAAACGGAGCAAATACTCCTTGGGACAACTGGAATGACTTTGGCGGAGAATACGATAGTATTTTTTGGGAACAGGAAATGCAGCAATTAGCAGCACACGGAATGAATTCAACCCGCATATGGATAAGTTGCGACGGTTCGGGACAACCCTTTGTGGACTCAACCGGAAAAGCTTCGGCACCAACTGAATTATTTTGGCAGCATATGGATCACATGCTCCATCATGCCGAAAAAAACGGAATTTTCATTATGGCATCAATTACTTCTTTTGACCATTTTAAAGCTCCGAACGCAAACCACATTGGCTGGAGAAATCTCGTAACCAACACCGAAAACATTCAGAGATACAGCGAAAAATTTGTTATCCCCCTTGTAAACAGATATAAAGAAAATCCCTCTTTATTTTCTATAGATATTTGTAATGAACCGGAATGGATTCACGAAAACG
The DNA here is from genome assembly GCA_964558075.1 of uncultured Bacteroidales bacterium. Classification (GTDB taxonomy): domain Bacteria; phylum Bacteroidota; class Bacteroidia; order Bacteroidales; family UBA1715; genus JAQICB01. The sequence continues at coordinate 11,157 of CAZLCY010000037.1, read as the reverse complement.
AAGAATGTGGAAATATTGAATGGCGGTATTTACAAGAATTTGCGGGTACAATTGCAGCAGAAATTCATAAAACAAAAAGCCCGATATTAGTTTCTATCGGCTCTGTGGCAGTAAAATGGGGCAGCAACAAATACGAAGGAAATATATGGAGTGACGATAGTTTACAAAAATATGCTCACAACGACAGTCTTGCATACATGGACTATTGGCACATACATTATTACAGTTGGATTTGCGAACATTTCAGCAGTCCATTTAAAAAAACCACTGCATTTTACAATTTAGACGACAAACCGGTTGTGATAGGTGAAACACCGGGTAGAAACAGCTTATATGGTTTTGATATTTCATACAAAGAAATATTCGAAAATCCTTACACATTAGGATATTCCGGAGTTATGTTGTGGACATCAAATGATGCGGGAATCGGAGATTTCGGAAGTTTCAAAACATTTGGTGACGGTGCTCGTTATTTTGCAAACAAATATCCACAGCTTATTCACGCAAAAAAATAATTCTACTATATATTCATTTATAAAAAACTATAATGAAAAATTATCTTCCTTTCAGAGAAAAAATTTCCTACGGTTTTGGTGACTTAGCATCTGTTTTATACTGGCAAACATTTATGCTGTATTTCACCTATTTTTATACCGATATATTTTTAATGCCGGCCGCAGCTGCTGCCACAATGTTTTTAGTCTCGCGACTTGTAGACGGTTTCAACGACCCGATAATGGGAATAATTGCAGACCGAACAAATACTCGCTGGGGAAAATTCAGACCATATCTGCTTTGGTTTTGTGTCCCCTTTGCTGTAATTGGTGTTTTCACATTTACCGTTCCCGACTTCGGACACGAAGGGAAAATTATTTGGGCATATACCACTTTCATGCTTATCATGATTCTCTATACGGTTATTAATATTCCATACACCTCTCTGTTGGGAGTAATTTCGCCAAACTCGGCAGAGCGAACAACTGTTTCCTCTGTGAAATTTATTTTTGCATTTGCTGCGGGTATTATTATTTCGGCAACACTTCTTCCCATGACCCAAAAACTCGGTGAAGGCGATGACACTATCATGGCTGCAGAGATTAATAATGATTCATTAATTATCAATGAACGAAAACGTGGTGTTTCTACATTTGAAATTCAAGCTTTCGATTCTGAAGGAAACATGGCAGTTCATGAAATTAGATTTACGGTTGAACCTTCCGAAAACAACAAACCAAAAATTGAAGATCCTATTTCAAATGTTAGTCTCGAACAAAATTTCAACAAACATATTATTGATATTTCCAATGTCTTTACCGGTTCAACACATAATAATTTTACCTATAGTGTAAAAAACCTCAACGACGAAATCTGTGATGCTCGTATTGAAAATTCATCGCTTATTATTACCGAAAAAAATAGCAAAAAAGCAGGTAGCTCCGTAATAACACTTACAGCACAAGATAAAAAGTGGGGTGAAACATCAATTGATTTTCCGGTTGATATTATCGCACATAATAATACGGCTCCCCTTTTGGTTGATTCTTCAGAAACAATTAGGTTGGAATCCGGCTTTGCTGAAAAAACCATCAATCTGGAAGACATATTTACCGACAAAGAAAATGATGAACTCATGTTTTTCGTAGAATCGAGTAATACTGATGTTATTAACCCGATTATAACTGATTCTCAGATTCAAATTATTGAAAAAGACCCGGGAATTGCTCATGTAACCCTCACAGCAATTGATAACAAAGGTGGAAGAACAAAGCATGATGTGAAATTTACTGTGTATAATACAAAGGGCAATAATGCTCCTTTTGTAATAAACAAAGAAACCGGATTTGCCGTCTCAGAAGGATTTTCAAATCATGCAATTGCATTGTCAGACTTCTTTTACGACATCGACAGTGAAAATATCTCATACGAATTAACCGTCATAAATGAAGCGAAGGGCTGGACACGCTTTTTTATGATAATTGGTGTTGCGGCAATTATTTTCTTTTTAATTGCTTTCAAAGGAACCAAAGAACGGGTACAACCGCCAAAAGGTCAAAACACATCGGTTAAAAATGATTTAAAACAATTAATAACAAACGGACCGTGGCTTATTCTTTTACTTACCACTATTACTTTTATTCTTTTTGTTGCTGTTCGCGGAAGTGTTACGGTTCATTATTTTAAATATATTATTGGTAATCAACCCATTAATCTCCCTTTTATGGGTGAAAAAATATTGGACTTTAATGTGTTGACTTCTGTTTACAATACCGCCGGACAAGTTTCTTCCTTAGTAGGTGTATTTGCAGTCGGATGGATTGCGAAAAATTTCGGAAAAATTAAAACATTTATTGCCTTTTTCATTATCGCAATTGTTTCAACTGCAAGTGTATATTTCTTAACAGCCGAAAATTTAGGTCTTATTTATTTCCTACAAGTTACCGGTTCATTTACCGGAGGTCCGTTAAGTGTTTTATTGTGGGCAATGTATGCAGATACTGCCGATTATTCGGAATGGAAAAATGGCGGACGTGCAACAGGACTTATTTTTTCTGCTTCAACAATGTCACAAAAAATCGGATGGGCCGTTGGTGCCTATTTAGCTCTTACACTTATGGCACAGGTAGGATTTGAACCAAACCAATTGCAAAGCACAGAGTCAACAAAAGGATTATTAAATTTATTTACTCTTATTCCGGCAGGACTTGGAATTGTGTCGATTATAATTATCCTCTTTTATCCGCTGAATGATTCTCGTGTTGATGAAATTGAACAGGAATTATTAACGCGCCGAGATGGTGATAATGATGATGATGTATAACATTTTTTTTTTGATACGATGAACACAATCATTGGTAAAAATACACCAAACATACCGTGGGAAGATAAACCCTCCGGCTGTACAGACGTAATGTGGCGATTTTCCAAAAATCCTATTATTGGATGGAATCCTATTCCAAAAGCAGCACGAGTCTATAATAGTGCTATTGTTCCATATAAAGACGGATTTGCAGGGGTCTTTCGCGGTGATCAAAAAAACGGACGTGCAACTTTATTTTCGGGTTTTAGTGCAAACGGCATTCAAATTGATTTAGTTCCGGATCCAATTGAATGGCTTGACGAAAATGGGAAACCTGCTCCCACAAGCTATTCGTACGATCCTCGGGTGTTAGAAATTGACGGTGTCTATTATATTACCTGGTGCGACGATATGAAAGGTCCGTCTATTGGTTTAGGAAAAACAACCGATTTCAAAACATTTACCCGTCTTCCAAATCCACTTATGCCATATAACAGAAACGGTGTATTATTTCCAAGAAAAATTAATGGCACATATTTTTTATTAAGCCGCCCGAGTGATACCGGGCACACCCCTTTTGGTAATATTTTTATAAGCGAAAGTCCCGATTTAATTCACTGGGGACACCATTCTTTTTTGATGGGAAACGGTGGTGAAGGTTGGTGGCAGGGAACAAAAATTGGTGCAGGTCCCGTACCAATTGAAACAACTGAAGGTTGGCTCATGTTCTATCACGGTGTTTCGGGAACATGCAATGGCTTTGTATACAGTATCGGAGCAGTGCTACTTGATATTGATAATCCACGAAAAGTTCTGTACCGAACTCGTGATTATTTACTGACACCTGAAAAGGAATACGAGACGGTCGGTTTTGTTCCCAATGTCGCATTCCCCTGTGCAAATATATACGATGCCAAAACCGGTCGAATAGCAATTTATTACGGTGCTGCTGACACATATACTGCAATTGCTTTTTGTCAAGTTGATGAATTAGTGGCTTACATAAAAGAACATTCTGAAGTCTTTTAATTATTTTATACTCACTTGAATATGGATTACTTTTCGCAAAAACCCAAAGAAATTATTCAAAAATTAACGCGAGAATATGAAGGTTTAATAAAACAACCAAATATTCCAAGAGATGAATACAATGGAATCTATCGGCGTTTCACCTATCCGGTGCTCACCGATAAACATATTCCGGTACAGTGGAAGTATGATTTTAACCTCCAAGATAATCCGCTTCTGCTCCAACGAATTGGTATAAATGCCGTATTTAATGCCGGGGCAATAAAAATTAACAATACCTATTATCTGTGTGCTCGTGTTGAAGGCTGGGACAGAAAATCTTTTTTTGCTATAGCAGAAAGCCCCACCGGTATAGACAAGTTTCGCTTTTGGGACTCTCCTATTTTGCTCCCGCAAAACGAAGAACCCGATGTAAACGTGTACGACATGCGGCTTACACAGCATGATGACGGGTATATTTACGGCATTTTTTGTACCGAGCGAAAAGACCCCAATGCTCCCAAGAGCGATACAAGTTCAGCAATAGCAAATGCAGGGATAATCAGATCAAAAGATTTAAAACAATGGGAACGACTTCCCGACCTCATCTCACAAAGCGGACAACAACGTAATGTGGTAATGCACCCCCATTTTGTGAACGGAAAATATATGCTCTATACTCGGCCACAAGAGGGGTTTATTGAAGTCGGTTCCGGAGGCGGTATTGGAGTTGGTTACATTTCAGACATTACCAATCCGATAATAGAGCAAGAACACATCATTCACAACAAACAATACCATACCGTGTATGAATTAAAAAACGGATTAGGTCCGGCACCTCTCAAAACACAAAAAGGCTGGCTTCATTTGGCTCATGGAGTTCGAAATACCGCCGCAGGACTCCGTTATGTCTTATATATGTTTATGACCGATCTACACAATCCCGAAAAAATTATTGCCTGCCCCGGCGGATATTTTCTTGCACCTCAAGATGATGAAAGAATCGGTGACGTTTCAAATGTGGTTTTTGCAAACGGCTGGATTGCAAACGACGATGGAAGCGTATATATTTATTATGCATCATCGGATACACGCACACATGTTGCAGTATCAACCATCGAACGACTCATGGATTATTGTTTAAACACACCACAAGATGATATGTTTACCAATAAATCTGTTGAGAAAATAAAAAAAATAATATCAAAAAACGCAAGCCTTGTATAAAAAGCCATGAATTCGAAACAACTCATTCATTACAGAGGACAATTACAAACAGAATTATTTAATATTCTTACATTTTGGGAAACTACAGCAATTGACCCCAAATCAAAACAATTTTTCGGTGAAATATCCGGCAACGGAATACCTGATGCAGAAGCACCAAAAGGCATTATCATGTATTCTCGTATTATGTGGGCATTCTCGGCAGCAGCACAATTCTACAAAAATCCCGAATACATTAAAACAGCAGATATTGCGAAGTCCTTTATTGAATCACATTTTTTTGATGCAAAACATGATGGCTACTTCTGGGAGGTTAATCATACAGGCGTGCCCACAATCACAAAAAAACAAGTATATGCTCAGGCTTTTGTAATATATGCATATGCAGAATATTATTGTGCAACAAATGACCAAGATGCACTTGCACGAGCAATGAGTTTGTTTTATTGCATTGAAAATCATTGTTCTGACAAGCAATATGGTGGCTATTTTGAAGCCTTTTCAGATTCATGGAAAAAACTTGATGATGTGCGTCTGAGCGAACGAGATTTGAACGAACCCAAAGGAATGAATACAAACCTTCACGTTCTCGAAGCATATACATGTCTGTACAAAGCATCAAAAAATCCTGTTGTTTTATCTTCCCTCGAAAAACTTATTGATGTATTTACCAACAAGATTATTGATTCAAAACATCATGTTACCATTTTCTTTTCCGAAGATTGGCAACCACAAACAGATGAAATATCATATGGACATGACATTGAATCATCATGGTTATTGTGGGAAGCTATTTGTATAACACAAAATGAAGAACTCAAAAATACATACAAACATTTTATTATCAATATGGTAGAAACCTTTCTGCAAGAAGGGTACGATGCAACAAATAATTGTGTGTTATATGAATATAATACCCTCACCAAACATCTCGACAGCGACCGACACTGGTGGGTTCAGGTAGAAGCAATGGAAGGACTTGCAAATGCGTATACACTGACACTTGACGAATCATACATACAAACAGCTTTTAAAATTTGGGGCTACGTGTATTCTCATATTATTGATACGCAAAAAGGCGAATGGTTTTGGCGAGTATCAGAAAAAAACATTCCATATACCGATGATCAAAAAGCCGGGCCATGGAAAGGTCCGTATCACAACACCAGAACACTTATGCGAATTATCGCAAAAATCAATTCTCTTCTATCATAAGAATAACAACTATGGAAATCATACCATACATCATCGGAATAGGATATATTGTAAGCTTCATAGTGTTTTTGTTTTTAGCTATATATTTTATACGTAAAAGACTGAAAGACAAAAAGAAAGAGACTTTCGAGAAACGAGAATATTAATTGATTTTAGTATCTTTTTATGTGTATATTCGTACATATAAATATAGATAAATATAAAATATAAACAATGTTATGCTCAGATACTTCTCCATTTTATGTGTGGTTTGTCTTTCGTTCTATGCTCATAGCGAGGGAACAAAAGAGCTACGTCCCACAGAAAGCGATTGGGGAAATGTTGAAATAAATGACCAAGGCAGACCTTTTGCATTAGAATCAAACACCGACTCTCTTCATAGACTTTACGTTCATATTGCAGATATTACCGAAACAATATATTTTGGTTTTCAACCGAATAACAAAACATCTGGAACAGGAACATTTCGTATAAAAGACCCTGATGGAAATATAGTATATCCTGCTTCGGGAGATAGAGATAATGTACCGGTGAGTACCGAAAACGGATATATTGAATCATACGCCGAAGCTTGTGCAGGACCACAAATTGGCGGAACTCCGGCTGATGGCTACACGCCCTTATCATACACGCCCACAACTACCGGAGATTTTTATATAGAATTCACAACAAGCCTTTCCGGAACCTACCATTTTGACCTTTTTGACATAACCGTAGTTGATGATTCAAATGACCCGATTTTAGGTAGATTGTGGTCGTACGCCTGGGATTTAAGTACACGTGGCTCTAATAATGAAATGCAAACAACATTTTTTATTTACACAAAAGACCAATATGTATCGTCTGTTGATATGAACGGCATCCAACCCTATGGGTTTGTAATATCTTCGAATGGGAGTGGCACGAAAAACACCGGCAATTTATTTGAAGATAGACAATCTGTAGATACAAACTCAACTTATCCTGAATTTAAAGTATTCCTCAATATGCCGGACACAACTGTTTATGAAATAGCAGAAAAACCAACAATGGTAGAAGATTTAAAAGTATGAGGTGAACCCGATATATACGAAGAGGTTCTTTTCTATCTGAATATGGATAAAGGAGGTACTGTAGAAATATTTTTAGATTTAGACGGTGTGAGCGGCTATCAGGCGGGGGGGCAAGATATAGTACTTGTACAAAATATAAAACCGGGCGGCGATACTATTATTTGGGACAGCAAAGACGGTAATGGCGACTTTGTTGAAGGAGAAGTTATTGTCGGCATAACTTCACGTTTTTCAACCGGTGTCACCCATCTCCCTCTCTATGACCCGGAATATCATCCAAACGGATATATTGTTCACAGCATTTTACCCGACTCAGCACGAGCAAAGCTCTATTGGGATGATTCACAAATTGGTGGAACAACAGAATTTGAAGGAGTAATGGCTGACACAAACGGTCATAATTTCCCTGAACAATCAGGTGGCTTTGGTAATGAGCGAACAATTAACACTTGGTGGAATGGTTATGAAGACAATAACCTCAAATCATTTAGCTTTAGCTTACTCGGCGACCCATTACCAATAGAATTAGCTGAATGGAACGTAGAATACAAGGGAGAATATGTACAGCTATCATGGACAACAGCTTCGGAAACAAACAACAACCAGTTTATTGTTGAGCGTTCGCAGAATGGAATCGATTGGGAAAAATATATATCAATACCCGGTGCCGGAAACTCCACATCAATTTTGCATTATCACGAAATTGACGAAACCCCCTACACCGGAATCTCCTATTATCGACTCAAGCAAATTGACTATAACGGCATATATACTTTTTCAGAAGTAAAATCTATACAAACCAACTTCGAACACAGTCAAAACATTCGGGTATTTTGCTATGTAAAAAACAATATTGTCACAATTACCGGCAATAATCTTTCTGTTACCGACATTTACATTCGCACAGCTACAGGTAAAGATGTTAAACATCACACACCTGTTAGTCAAATAGACTCCCGCACATTTGAAATAGATTTTTCAAATCTTGCAGCCGGTTCCTACATAATACAAACACCGTACTCTCAAAAAATTATCAGTAAAAAGTAATTTAAATATTCTATTCCATTAAAGTAATATAGAAAATTGGTATATTGCACCATTAAAAAAAGGGTATTATGGGATTGTTCAATTTTTTTACAAAAGAAAAAAAAGAAACACTTGACAAAGGTTTAGAAAAAACAAAAGAATCTGTTTTTAAAAAATTATCGCGATCTTTTATTGGAAAATCAAAAATAGACGACACTTTTTTAGATGAGCTGGAGGAAATACTTATTACCTCCGATGTTGGGGTAGAAACAACACTTAAAATTATTGAACGCATTGAAAATCGTGTTGAAAGAGACAAATTTCTCGACACCAACGAATTACAAAACATACTTCAAGAAGAAATAACCCTTCTTTTGGCTGAAAATGACAATGAAGTTTCCGATGACTTTCTCAATTCTCCCACAGAACCCCCTTATGTAATAATGGTTGTGGGTGTGAACGGTGTTGGCAAAACTACAACTATCGGCAAACTCGCACACTTATTTAAAAATGCCGGAAAATCGGTAGTTTTAGGTGCTGCTGACACATTTCGGGCAGCGGCAGTTGAACAACTCTCCATTTGGGCAGAACGGGTAGATGTTCCGATTATCAAACAAAAAATGGGTGCAGACCCTGCTGCCGTAGCATATGACACATTAGCATCCGCAAAAAAATCCGGAGCAGATGTTGTTATTATTGACACAGCCGGACGATTACACAACAAGATAAATCTCATGAATGAGTTGTCTAAAATAAAACGCGTAATGCAAAAAATTTCTCCCGACGCTCCTCACGAAATTCTTCTTGTATTAGATGCTTCTACCGGTCAAAATGCCTTTGAACAGGCAAAACAATTTACCAAAGCAACCGAAGTAAATGCTCTGGCACTCACAAAACTTGACGGAACCGCAAAAGGCGGTGTCGTGATAGGCATTTCCGACCAGTTCAAAATTCCTGTTAAATATATAGGTATCGGCGAAAAAATAGAAGACCTGCAAATATTTCGTAAAAAAGAATTTGTAGACTCTCTGTTTGGAGAATAAAGCTGCGGTTTAAAACAAAAGTTTGTTTTATCCTCACATAAAAGTTTCTCTTACAAAATATAAATACACAAATATGAGTGCTGAATTTTATGGTTTTACTGCAGAAAATATTCACGGTAAAAAAGTGAGTATGGATGAATTTCGAGGAAAAACCATTTTGATTGTAAACACAGCAAGCAAATGCGGTCTTACCCCACAGTTTGAAGGTTTAGAAAAGCTATATCAGAAATATAAAGATAAAAATTTTGTAATCCTTGGTTTTCCTTGCAATCAATTTGCAAATCAAGAACCGGGAGATGAGAAATCAATTTCAGAAGGTTGTTTATTGAATTACAGAGTAAGCTTTCCTATGTTTGCAAAGATTGATGTTAATGGCCCACATACGCACAAGATATACACCTTTCTCAAAAAAAATTTAGGAGGATTCTTCGGGAGCAAAATAAAATGGAATTTTACTAAATTTATCATAAACAGTGAAGGCAAACCTATAAAACGATTCTCCCCATATACAAAACCCGAAAAAATTGATATCTACTTGCGTAATAACCTGAGTTCGATATAATTTTTCTGCTCAACACTCAAATAAATCATACCGTGGCAATTAAAAACACCGTCTGTATACCCCCAAAATTCAGATCTCTGGTTACGTTGAAACACACAAAAAAACTTACACAATCATATCAAATTCAAATTTTCTGTTTTTTCAGCACAAAAATAAAACAGACACTATCAAACATATATGAACAAAAAAAGCTATTTTTGTATTCTAAATTAATAGTAACCAAAATAATCTTCTTTTATGAATACACGTAGTATAAAAATATGCCTGAGCATTGCATATTGCTTTATGATGACTCAGGTATTTTCTCAAGTACAATTAGGTGACTCGACCTACAATTATTTTATTGGAAAATCAGAACCTCCGGCCGATTGGAATAGTATCTCTTTCGACGACAATTCATGGGAATCAGGATATAGTGTTATTGGCTACGGCAACCATAACGATACCACAAAAATTGATACCTGCACATCAGTATATATTAGATTACCATTCGAAATCGAAAGTCTCGATAACATCACAAAATTCAATCTAATGGCTGACTATAGCGATGGTTATATTGCATATATAAATGGCATTGAAATCCTTCGTATCAATATGGGAGAACCTCACACAGTAGTCGCACATAACGAACTTGCAACACGTTCCCGCGACATGCTTTCAAGCAGATACCAATGCAATCCGCTAATGGGGTATTTTATTGACGAAGACATGTTACAAACCTGCCTTGTAGAAGGAGAAAATATATTAGCAATTCAAGTACACAACGACTCAGTAGCCGATAGTAATATAGGTTTCAACTTTGGTTTATATAACATTTCAACCACACAGTATAGTCCGTACAAATACAGTTTCAAAGCAATCAATCAAATTTCAGTTGATTCAACGACATTACCAATCATAAAAATAGTTACCGACGAAAAAGGAATCTACGATTGCAAGAAGAAAACAACAGCATTTATGCAAATAATTGATATTCCTAATCAAAAATACAACTATTACAACGATTCAATCTACAATTACAAAGGTCTTATTGGCATAGAACCTCGGGGGCAATCATCCTTGCAATGGCCCAAAAAGAATTATAGCATCGAATTTCGCGACGAGAGAGGCGAAGATTCAAGTGTTGCCGTCTTAGGAATGCCCAAAGAAAGCGATTGGGTGCTACACGGACCTTTTGCCGATCGGAGTCAGATTAGAAACGCATTAGCATACACTCTCAGCAATCAA
>CAZLCY010000036.1:0-15149 GCA_964558075.1 uncultured Bacteroidales bacterium | reverse complement strand
CCCTTCCGTTGCACCACTCCACGAAACAGAATATCCCGCAGTACTGATTCCTATTAATGTAGTACCATCATAAAATTTCACATCTGCAACACTTCCGTCACTATCGGATGCTGAAGCAGTCAACGTAATTGTTTCCCCGGGAGAAAACACCGAACCATGTTCCGGGCTGGTAAGAGAAACAGAAGGAGGAATATTGATATCACCACCGGCACATGGAGAACATCCGCCAAACGAAGGCAATGTTGCACCGGCACAAGTCGTTATCGGCGTAATAATTGTATTCGGGTCAGCAACAACATATGAATATGGCGGAGAAAATACACTTCCGGCATTTTGCGTAGAGATTGAACCTCTGGTTGAAACATTATTACTTTCAGCAACTATTGCATTACTTTTAAATAAATCTACCGGTCCATTTTGATCATCAAAATAATTCCCTTCGAGTAAAATATTAGCTTCTTCCCCTGCTCTTGCACAATAACTAGAAACAGCACTTGAAAAATAATTGTTTAGCATATGAATTTTACCAAAGCGTACACGCGGCATTCGTTCGCGACAGCCTTCCCCCCACCAACAAAATTGAAAAGTAGTATTCAAATGATTTCTATCTTCGATTGCCGAAGCAGACGAACCAATAAGATTTGTATATCGGTGATCGTCAGAACCACCCGAACCTCCTGCAATCGGATCTTTTTTATACTGAAAAATACACCAGGTTACTGAAACATAATCAGACATGTTTTTTATATCAAAATTACCATCCATTCCGTCCTGAAAATCGCAATGGTCTACCCATACATTCTGGCAGTTATCTAAACATAGGTTATCGTATCCGTCTTCATCATACGCACCTGGCCCCTCAAATGTAATATTCTGAATTATCAAATTAGTTACCCGTTTTATATAAAAAATACCCGAGCCGCCGGAAGTTAAATCAGTCGAAACAAGTTTTGCACCCGGAAGACCAAAAATTGTCAACCCCGACACATCCTGAATAGTAATTCGACCATTATCCGGAAAAGTAATTGTACCCGAAATATGTATCACCGACACTTCGTTATCTATAGCTTGCACTAATTCGCTATGGTTTGTCACGACCACTGGTGTAGCATTTTCTCCCCCCGTTACACCGTCGTTTTCGGTTGCCCAACCAACAACCGTACATTGATCTTGTGCATAGATTGTGGAAGCATAAAACCCGAAGCATATTAATAGTAGTAGTATTTGTTTCATAATAATCGTTTAAATTATATAATTTTTTAGGTATAAAAACATTTACACATTCTATTGTCGAAAATACAACCAATTTATGTATACAATATGATAGTATAGTTTCAAAAACAGATAACAAATGTTTCGTAAAATATAAAACTGTCTATCAATTAAGTATATACCAAAAATTCAATTTGATTTCAAAAAAAAATGATATATTTGTGTATGCTGATTATTTTTTCTTTTTCAAGAAAAAAGAGTAAAAATGCATCATGCATTCATTTTTTGTAAAAAAATCATGAAACATCTTATATATATATTCATCTTTTTATTTTTTTCAACTCAGGGTTTCGCAGAAAATTTTATTGTAAAAAATTATTCTACATCTCAGGGATTATCGCACAAAACAGTCTTAGATATTATTCAAGACAGGCATGGCTTTTTATGGATAGGAACATCGAGCGGATTAAATAAATATGACGGCTATTCTTTCACCAACTATTTTCCTGACACCTCGCACAATAGCATACACACCATTACTATAAACAATTTACTTGAAGATTCAGAAGGAAATATTTGGATTGCCGGAAATTCAGGAATTGAATATTTTAATCCATACACCGAGACATTTCACTCAATAACATCACACAATCATAAAGATAATTATTACAGAAGTCTCATTGAATTACCCAATGGTGATATATGGACATGCGGAATAAACGGTATTTTTATTATTTCGAAGAAAAATGGTGAATACATAATGGAAGAATGTGATATTGAATATAATAATTCAAAAATATACACTTCCGAAATCATTTGGATGGATGGATATGTATGGGCAGCCACAAAAAATTCTATTATTCAAATAGATATAAAAAATAAAACAAGCACATCAATTTCACTTACAAATCATGAAAGTTTTATAAATCATTTACACGCAGGAAATCCTCATGAACTCATCGTAGTATCATCAAACAGCGGGTGTTTTATCGTAGATACAAAAACAATGGAATATACTCATGTGTCAAATTCAGATATTCCGACATCTCAATCACAATCAGTAATGATGTTTGATGCTATTCGAACTCCTCAGGACAGCCTGTTACTTTGCACATCTGTTGGTTTTTTTACATTTACAGACGGAACAATTTCACCATCTCCATTAAATTCTTTGGGGAACAAAGATGTTTATAAAGATTATATTAGCACTATTGTTACAGACAAAGAAAAGAACATATGGCTGGGAACATACAATTACGGAATTTTTTCGATAAACAAGACACGTTCTGATTTCACACAAAGCTTTGTTCGTGAAGATTCTGACAATGAAAAAATCAGTGTTACCGGCTTGCATATTTTCAACAATCAATCTCTTATATGGGGAAACAAACATGGTATTTATTATAACTCGTCATATAAAGATATATCTATCTCCTCCTCACAAAAACTCCATGATGCCTATGTAAACAATACATATTCCATCAATAACGACTCTGTGCTTTTTGTCTCAAAAAACGGAACAATTTATTTGTTCGATAACATACGCAAACAATTCAGATTAATCCAAGACACCTACTCTATTCAAAATATCTATTACGACTCAAAAAGTCAAATAATTTGGTGTGCTACCTGGGGCTGGGGGCTTATAGGTTTTAACCTACATACCGGAACTGAGTATTCTATAGACATAAAACAAGACGATTATTATCATACAAATATTTATTCCATAACCGGTGATTCAGAAGGACGCGTCTATCTCGGCATGCTTAATGCCGGATTTATAGTTATTGAAGACGCACAGGCACAAAAACCGAAAATAACATTTTATAATGCCGGTACACAAAGCATTATGCAGAACAATTTCATTCTCGACATGCATAATGACAAAAACGGGAATATCTGGATAGGAACGTGTTATCAGGGATTATTCAAATATTCTATTGATGAGAAACATATATATCAGGTATACAAACCCGACAAAGAGCACACATTTGTCATAGAAGCATTGTGTTCCGATAATCAAGGAAATATTTGGTTTTCATCAAATCACAGCATTTCGAAATACGACATAGCAAGCAAAAAAGTAAGTCACTTTACAAAACACGATGGAATTCCCATTGGCTTTTATAACGGCATTGCCTATAAAGATACAACTGGACACCTTTTTTTCGGCGGTTTAGAAGGTCTTATACGTTTTGACCCCGAAAGTCTTTCCAAAAACAAAAAACCGAAAGCACCACAGATTATTAATTTTAAAATTTTTGGCACACCTATTTCATCATCACGAACATTTCAGGATATTTCAATTCTTGATTCATCTATTATGTATACGCATTCTCTTGAATTACCCTATAATTTTAATTCTGTGTCAATAGATTTTGCGAGTCTTAATTTATCTTCTGCTTCAGAAATAGAATATACTTACAAACTTGTAAATGCAGATAAACAGTGGATTAAAAACAACAAACAAACCAGAACAGCAAATTATTCTACCTTGCAACCCGGAACATATATTTTTACAGTTAAATCATCATTTGACAATTCAAACTGGAGTGACGCACGGTATTTACAAATAACCATTTTACCCCCATGGTGGAAAACCGGATGGTTTCTGGTTATCGTTACTTTTTTAGTCATTTTGGGAGTATATCTGTTTATTTACGTACGTATGCGAACAATTAAACGACAAAATCGACTTTTAGAAAAAAAGGTAACACAACGAACCGAAAAATTAGAAGAGTCGAAATTAGTAATTGAAATGAAAAATCAGGAACTTATTGAGAGCCTCGATATGAAAGATAAACTTATCGGCATTATCGGTCATGATTTACGAAACCCAATGTCGGTACTACACAACACCCTGCATATAATTAAATCATATAAGTCGAAAATTAAACCGGAAGAATTTGAAGAATATTTGAATAATGCGGAACAAGCCAGTCAGACAATTATAGAACAATTAAATATGATGATAAACTGGGCTCACGGAAATCTCAATACTATATCATTCAATCCGGTAGAAATAAATATCGGCGTTCTTATTGCCGATGCAATGCAAATAATATATGAGAGTGCACAGGCAAAAAATATTCGCATTGTTGTGCAATCAGATTATCACACACATGCATATGTAGATCCGCGAATGATAAATGTTGTTTTCAGAAATCTTTTATCTAATGCGATAAAATTCACACCCGAAAATGGAAATATTATTATTTCATGTTCGGAAGAAAAAGACACACTCAAAATTTCATTTATTGATACCGGCATTGGTATTCCAAGTTCAACACTGTCACGTTTATTCGGAAATTTACATAAAGAAGATATTACTGTAGGCACTCATAATGAATCAGGTAGTGGACTGGGATTACAAGTTTGCAAGACCTTTGTAGAAAAAAACAAAGGTTCTATTTCTGCAACCAGTTCTCCCGATAATGGTAGTGTCTTTAAGGTACATATACCCAAAGGAACAAAACCGGTACGTACACATTCAATAGAACAAACAAATAAATACCTTCATGTTTCAGATGTCGTAAACAATGAAAAACAATATACAATTTTATTAATAGACGACAACAAAGAGCTCATGTCGGTTCTCAACTCATATTTTTCCGAAAACTTTGCCGTCATACTTGCCTACGACGGAAACAAAGGACTTCATCTGGCACAAAACATGAATCCCGACATTATTATTAGCGACATTAATGTTCCCGAGAAAAACGGACTGGATATATGCCGTATTTTGAAACAAGACACAAAAACCGCACACATCCCCATTATATTGATTTCGGGTGATAACTCCGATGATACTGAGATTACAAGTTACTCATGCGGAGCAAATGATTTTATTAGTAAACCCTTTAATCCGGAAGCTCTTACATTTAAAATAAATGCTCTTCTTTCGTTTGCAAGTAACAAAAAAAATCCCGGAGAAAAATTTGTACTTCCCGAAAGTTCAGATGAAGCTATTGTAAAAAAAATCATGGATATTATGAATGAAAATTTAAATAATCCTGATTATTCTGTTGATTTAATAGCTCAAGAACTGGGATTGAGTCGCACCCAATTTTGGCGAAAAACAAAACACGCATTCAATAAATCGCCGGGCGATTTGATTCGTGATATTCGTCTTCAAAAAGCAAAAGAAATGCTCGAAAGCGGAAATTACCGAATTTCAGAAATAGCATATAATGTGGGTTTTAATGATCCCCGCTATTTTTCACGATGTTTTTCCCAACAATTCGGCATATCCCCTTCCGATTACCATAAAAAACATTCATAAGGTTCTGATAGGTTTTTATACAAAAACAAATATATATGTAAGAAATAAATAGTATTTTCGACCATTAAAAGTGTTTTTTTTTTTAACACGATAATTTATATCTGTTTTTTTTATCTAAAATAATAATAACATGTCAGAAGCTATTTCATTAATTCTCAAAAACACATTATCAATTACTTTTTTTGTAATGATAATGATGTTACTCATTGAATATATTAATGTTCGCACCTCCGGTGCATTTAGTAAACACATAAAAAAGACCGGCTTTCGGCAAATTTTGTTAAGTTCTCTTTTGGGAATAATTCCGGGTTGTCTCGGCACATTCACTGTTGTAACACTTTATACCCATCGGTTAATCAGCTTTGGGGCAATTACCGCAGCATTTATTGCTACAATGGGAGATGAAGCATTCCTGCTTTTTTCCATAATGCCCGTTCAAGCATTACTAATTACAGCATTCCTGTTAGTAATTGGCGTTATAAGTGGTGTTGTAATAGATAAACTTACACCGGCATCAAAAAAAATGGCACAGACCAATAATATTCAACATTTTGAAATTCATGAAAACGAATTACAAGCCATTACCAATCCATTCAGAACCATTCGTGAAAATTTACAACATGCAAGCCCTCACCGGGCTTTGCTTATAGCCGGAGCACTCGCAGTTATATTATTTGCACTATTCGGCGGACTCGGTCACAATCACGATTTACTCACAACAGCTGACGTTCACAGTCATGATCATCATTCAACATTCAGCTGGATCAACATAACCTTTATTGTCATTTCACTATTCACTCTCTACATTGTGAGTGTTGTTCCCGAACATTTTCTCGAAGAACATTTGTGGAATCACATTATTCGCAAACACTTTTTAAAAATTATACTCTGGACATCTGTTGTAATTACCGCAGTATACATTCTCAACCAACACATTCATTTACAAGAATATTTTGATGATTACCTGTTTCATATTTTAGTTGTTGCGGTACTTGTCGGGCTTATTCCTGAATCAGGCCCCCATGTGCTGTTTTTATCTTTATATCTTTCAGGAGCAATTCCGCTCAGCATTTTACTCGCCAATTCTATCGTACAAGACGGACATGGTTCGTTGCCTCTGTTTGCCGAAAATAAAGCCGCATATTTTAAAATTAAACTCATAATTATGGTTATCGGATTTGTGGTAGGTGCGGTTGGATTATTGGTTAATACGTAATAGGTATTAGGTATTAGATGTGTGTATGATGAAAGATATTTGTG
This sequence comes from uncultured Bacteroidales bacterium, assembly GCA_964558075.1. Taxonomy (GTDB): domain Bacteria; phylum Bacteroidota; class Bacteroidia; order Bacteroidales; family UBA1715; genus JAQICB01. Next base: position 8,395 of record CAZLCY010000036.1, on the reverse strand, counting down.
TCTAATTGCCTCATGCCTGTCTTGAAATTTACTGTTTTTTTTTTAACTCCCGATGTGCCAAGCACGTCATTACAATATTTTTTCGCATATATCCATAATTTTTTTTCGGCGAGTACGTAACGATTCCAATTCAGAATTATCGGTAAAATCTTGTATTTTGTACCGAAGCATGTGAAATGTTTTCTTTGCAAGAATAAAATAATCAAAACTCACAACAAAAACAATAAGCAATGCAACACCTATAACAAAAAACATCCACCACGATAAACTCCAAAACAATACGCAAAAAATACTAATAACTGAAAACCAAATAGGTACAATCAAAAATCCGAGTGAAAATGTTATTGAGTTGTGAAATTGAATATCCTCAGCTGTTTTTTGTGCAATGCTATATGTTTTATTAAAAAAGAAAATATTCACTATATATCCAATAATAAAAATTGGTAATCCAACCAATAAACGCACACTATTCCATATAATAGTAAACTCATCTCCCCCATTTTGATCTACCAACCACTCACGATATCGCATAGCGTTACGTTTGTCTCTATAGGCAATAACCTCTTTTTCGAGGGTTTCAATCACCTCAGGCTCTTGTTCTCCTGCAGTATCAAGCTGTTCTATCACTTTTTTATATGCTTGAAAATTTTTGAACAAAGATCTACCCGAAATTTTATATTTTTTAATCACAAAAGAAGCACACATTCTTCGTAACTCTTCATACGCTTCATATCTTTCACCATCATGTTTTATATGAAGCATACATTTTTCCATTTCTTCCCGAATTCGGTTTCGCAATGCTATAATTGCCTTATTCGGATTTTCTTTGTATAATGCAACATATTCTGCTATTGAAAAAGGCTCTCCGAAATTCACAAACAAATGACTCCGAAAGCTCACATAATTATCATAATATATACCAACCGGCATAATATGAACATCTAAATCTTGACTACTCAACTCTTCTGCCAAAAAAGCTATTCGAGGCACTGCTTTTTTTATCGCTCGCAACCGCCTATAGCCCCAATGTGTTGCCTCCGGAAAAATACCAATAATTTTATGTGCTTCGAGAACTTTAACACATTTCTCAAATATTTTCTCATTATTCCCTAATGATTCTATCCCATCTTGCATGCGATATACCGGCATAATTTTAAAAAATCGTAAAATCGGTCGTACAAATTTATTTTTAAAAACATCTGCACGAGCCAACCAAACGACCTGACGTGTTTGTACTCCAATTAAGGTTAATGCATCCATAGCTGCATTTTGATGATTTGGTGTAATAATCAATGGTTTTTTAGTATAAATATGTTTAAACCCGTGTACTGCAACTTTTCTATACCACAATCGCCACCACAATCGCCACCACGTATTTACAAAAAGCCATTGAGACACAGAAAATTTCTCTTGAGATCCTAATTTAAAGTTCATAGTTGTAGATTATTTTCACAAAAATAATTCTTTTATACAAATCACCACATGTAAATTATCATTTTTCGTAAAAAAACAAATTGCGAACATATACTCAATACACCATCAAAATTCATCATAAAAAACAACAAACACTTCTCTTTTTGCGTAAGAAAGAAAACAATTAAATGCTAAATAATGAACAAATTACTTTATCATATAATCATCATTTTCTTTGCGGTGTTTTTCACATCAAAAACAGCTTATGCTCAATACAAACCTATTTCTCTCAAAAACATACAAATAACCAAATCTATTCCAATATATATATATACCCGGCAAACCGATTCTGACTTTACATTACATATAGATATTCAAAACACCTCTTCAGATACTATTTACTACACTATTCAACAAGGGAGGTTATTCATCCCCACTCTCCCGGGCTATTCTGCGATGATGCTTTTACACGACACAACACACAATATAGCACAACGCAAATCACAACAACTTATTGTGCCTGCACTTGCAATAGAGCCCGAAAAGACGCACAAAGCAGACTCTCTTTCATACAGCTTTGGCGGTATTGCATCAGATAAATTTATAGAATTCGCCTCAACTGTTTCACCGAAATCTCTGAGCAAAAAAGAATTACAAACCGCATTACAAATAATACATCAAACTATTCCTCTCGCAGCTTTCTGTTCAGACACAATTTCGCATACCATCCCACTCAAACAAATTTTAGCAGAAATTATGAATACAGATGTTCCCTGGTATTGTATATCGTATAGACACAATAAGCCACAAACATTACAAGGAGAATTACATTATTTTATTACCGACAGCAGTTCGGTAAACATAAACATTATCAGTTCCACCAAAGATACCCTTAAGACTCACGAAATCTCAAATCTTCAAAAACCCGGATATTATACCTATAAACTCAATCTAGATATATCAGACTATTTACCGGGGACATACACCGTAGAACTTTTACAAAACAATACGGTACTTATGATACGAAAAAAATTCACACTTCAATAGCCAAGACATTCAGAAAATAAATATTGAATGTGCCTTTTAAAGTTTATCCTGAATTAATACCCTTTGCGAGCGAGTCAAGGTATCTGTCGCAATATACGAAACCACAGAAATTATAATTCCGAATAAAATTGGATCTAATAAAAAAGGTAAGGTGAAATCTTTATATACATGTATCAGTAATGTCAGTAATAATGTACTACTACCCCCCAAAATCATAGAAATAAGAGCGGCAGTTGAATTGGTTTTTTTCGCAAAAATGGTAACCAAAACGGGAACCAACATACCGGATACCATAAAAGAATAAGAATACAACATTAAATCTAAAACACTTGTTGTAGTAAGAGCCAACAATAAAGCGACTGTACCAACAAGTAATGTGAGAATCTGAGAGTACCGCAAACTATTTGCATGGTTATGTTTTTTTAATACATCCGTCAATAAATTTCCTGATGATGCCATAAGACAACTATCTGCGGTAGACATGATTGCAGAAAAATAAGCAGACAATACTATTCCCAGAAAACCAACCGGCAACACAGATTTCAATAACAAAGGTAAGCCCTTTTCACCATCAAAGTGTTCTACAGGAATAGACGCCACAAACTCACCATTAATTATCATATCATTAAACATTCCGATATCAAAGGCAACCCGAGCCAAAAGCCCTAAAACAACGCCAATAAACGCCATAATCGGCCATTCAAAAAGACCTGCAATAAACCATGCTTTTTTTGCTGTTGGAGTATCTTTAGACGCATATATTCGTTGGTACAATGTCATTCCCACAAACCAAATCGGAATAATTGCAAATCCCCAATTTACCAATTGTTGCCACGAAATAGCCGTAAGACTAAAAAAATCGTCACTTACTGTTTCTCGAATTACCTCATAGCCGCCAACTTTCAAATATGCAAAAGGAAGTCCGACAAAAAAAAGTCCCACCATCAACACAATCCACTGAATAGTATCGGTATAAATTACCGCTTTAAGCCCGCCAATCACGGTATACACAACCGCAATAATGCCCATTATTAAAAGAGCAGTATTGGTATTTAAACCGTCAACAGTGGCAGAAGCTAACTTTGCACCGGCAAGTATCTGAGAACTTGAAAAACCAAGATACCCTATTGCAGAAATAAGACCGGCAATAAGAGCAACCCGTTTATCAAACATACATTCTAAAAACTGAGGAAATGAAAGAAATCCTTTTTTTCGTGCCAAATCGGACACAACCGGAATTAACAATACTGCACTTAACCATGCACCTATGAGACCGGTAAACAACATCCAACTTCCGGAAATACCCATTACAAAACCTAAACCGCCTAAACTAATGGAAAAACCTCCGCCAACATCTGTTGCCACAACCGAAAGACCAATATGTAAACTACTTAATCTACGACCTCCGACATAATAATCATCGGTATTTTTATTTTTTCGTAAAAAATAAACCCCGACTCCCAACATTGCTCCGAGATAACAAATAAAAATAGATATATCAATCCAGCTCATACGGTAATTATTTCATTATATATATTTCTACACAAAAAGCACAAAGGTACACAAGATTTTCAACTATAAAAAAAACAGGAAAACTCTGTTGTAAAATGCTTAAAACTTACCATATTTGCGGTTTAGAATAATAGATATGAACAAACAAGACATTTTATCACTCGATATTTCAGAAATCAAAAAAATATGTACTGATTGTGGAGAAAAAACATTCAGAGCACAACAAATTTATCAATGGATTTGGAAAAACCGGGTTCGCTCATTTTCTGAAATGACCAACCTTTCTGCCAATTTTCGCACATTTCTGGAAACACATTATTATTTTAAAACAGTTTCTGTTCTTTCAACTCAAAAAAGTAAAGACGGTTCTATTAAAATTGCATTCCAGCTTGAGGATAAACAGATAATTGAAGGCGTTCTTATTCCTTCGGGAAAACGAATAACAGCCTGCATTTCTTCTCAAGTAGGCTGCGGATTGCACTGCACTTTTTGTGCTACGGGAAGTTTAGGTAGCATTAAAAACATATCGGTTGGAGAAATTACCGATCAATTATTCCATATCGACGAAATAAGTCAAAATACATACCAACAATCGGTAACAAATATTGTGTATATGGGTATGGGAGAACCCCTACTCAATTACGATGCCGTGCTTGCTTCAGTAAATAGACTTACCGATGTAAACGGCACCGGTATTTCTCCCACACGAATTACCATTTCAACCGTTGGTGTCGCCGACAATATCAAAAAATTAGCAGATGATAATTGCCCCTGCAATTTAGCTGTGTCAATCCATTTCCCCGATGATGCACGACGAAATACATATATGCCGATAAATAAAAAATTTAATTTAAGTACATTATCGGAATCATTAGCATATTATCATCAGAAAACAAACAAACGAATTTCAATAGAATACACACTTCTTAAAAATGTAAACGATAGTTTAGAAGATGCAAGTTTATTAGGACATTTTACCAAAAGATTTCCGGTGAAAATTAATCTTATAGAATACAATCCTTACCCTGCATCACCTTTTCAGGCTTCTGACACACATACACGAGAGAATTTTGCTGCCTTTTTAGAACGATTAAACCTTATCGTTACTATTCGGTATTCAAAAGGCAAAGACATTGATGCCGCATGTGGTCAGCTAGCGAAAAAGAAAAGATAAAACCCTGATTAAGAGAATATTACTGTAATTTCAAAAAATTTGTTTCATCAATTCAAAGTATGTATATTTGTATTACTTTTCATACACATTAATACAAAAGACATGAAACAAAAATATATACTGTCCATTCTTTCCGGTTTATTTTGTATTCCGGTATTTTCACAACATTCGTCTCCTGACGATTCTTTATCAATTCATAATTTATCGGATAATCCGCAGGCTATTCAGCTTTTTATGAAAGCAGAAAAATTTTTTGAAAAAGAAAAGTATACAAAAGCAGCTAAATATTATGCAGAAGCATATCGTGTAGATACAACTATTACCGATGCTTTGGATAATGCGGGAGTTTCATATCGCAGAGCATATGAAATGGACAGTGCAATTTATTATTATAAAAAATCATTAGTAAAAAATGCAGGTAATACAAACATCCTTCTCAATCTCAGTTTAGTATATATTTACGAAGAAATGTATACCGACGCTATTGAGACACTTAATACACTGCTTGATTTATATCCCGACGATGCATCTGCATTATACCATTTAGGACTGGTTTATTCATTTACCGGGCAATACGAACGAGCTATTCATTATGGAGACTTAGCTTTTACACAATGGCTGCCAATCAATAGTGACAAAGCACAACAATCCGCTCTATTAGTTTGTGAATCATTCATTTCGCTCAACAATAAAGACAGTGCAGCAGCATACTATAAAAAAGCTCAAGAAAAAGGAATGAAACCCGCAGATTCATTTAAAGATTTAGGATTATAATATGGCAAACAGACGTTTTCGAGGTTCCGCAGGTAACAACAAAAAAAGAGGTGGCGATTTTTTACTTCAAAACGCACAAAAAACCGGTATTATTGAAACCGAATCGGGCTTACAATATACAATTATAGAAAAAACAAATGGCGACCTGCCGGGTGAAGATTCACAAGTAGTGTTTCATCAGCGGGTATTACTCCTTAATGGAACCATTCTCGAAGACTCATACAAAACAAACAAACCTGCCGAAGCTCGTGTTTCGGAACTGTTAGAAGGTTTAGCAGAAGGCATACAAAAAATGCCGCTTGGCAGTAGATTCAAATTTTGGCTTCCACCCGATTTGGCATGGGGACAAAAAGGGAGTTCAGATAGAATACCGCCCAATGCAGTTATTCAATTTGACATACGATTACTCGAAATAATAGAATAAAAAACATACAGTTATGGAATCTTTTCCCGGAAAATTCTCGTTTGGACGAGGTGGTTTGCTCCCACAAGAAGAAATGTTGGAAGTAGAAAATAAAAAAAAGAGCCTTACCGTTGGCATTTTAAACGAAAGCGATGCAAATGAGCATCGTACTCCCCTCACTCCTCAAGCTGTACAATTACTTACCGACAACAATTACACAGTATTGTTTGAACAAGGTGCAGGAACACAGGCACGATTTTCAGATACCGAATTTAGCGAAGCCGGTGCACGAATAATTCGCTCAAAAGAAGAAGTATGTCAGGCCGATATATTATTAAAAGTAGCTCCCTTTTCCGAAGAGGATATTTCCTTAGTTAATGAAAAACAAACAATTATTTCTTCGTTTGTGATAAACGATGACGGAAAAAAAAGTGTACAAAAACTTATCGAAAAAAAAGTAACTGCTATCGGTTTCGAATATATTCGTGATTATGAAGGAAATTATCCGGTAGTTGCATCTATGCAAGAAATTGCCGGTTCTCTTTCAATACTTATTGCCGCACAATATTTAAGTGATTTAAAAAATGGTAAGGGAGCATTATTAGGTGGCATTACCGGAGTTACCCCGGCAGAAGTGGTTATTTTAGGAGCAAACACTGCGGGCGAATTTGCTGCTCGGGCTGCTCTCGGACTCGGTGCTCATGTCAAAATTTTCGATGCATATTTACAACGACTCATTTCTATACAAAACAGTTTAGGTCAGCGACTCTATACATCAAACTACCAAACAGAAGTACTCAAAAAAGCATTTCGTTCTGCCGAGGTTGTCATTGGAGCAATGCAATTGGTTGAAGACAATACCAATTTTTATGTATCGGAAGACATGGTAAAACTTATGAAAAAAGGCACTGTTATTATTGATTTGGGTATTGACCAAGGCGGCTGCTTCGAAACATCAAAATGTACCACACACAAACAACCGACATATACAAAACATGGTGTGGTGCATTACTGTGTACCGAATATTCAATCAAATGCAGCACGCACATCATCTATTGCACTCAGCAATATTGTAATGCCTATATTACTCAAAATGGGAGAACAAGGAGGTGTAAGCCATTTTCTTAAAAACGACTTTACCGTCAGACAAGGAGTGTATATTTATAATGGCATTTTAACCAACAGCCATATTTCGAAACACTACTCCATTCCATATAAAAATATTGATTTATTAATGGCAGCATTTTAATACATAGATTGAGTTCAAGCGGGAATTTAGGAAGGGTATTGTATGGTGGTTGAGTTTTTGGTTATTAGTTGCAGTTATTTTATTTTATTTTTCTAATCTATATTTAAATCTTTTGATTTTTCTGGTTTTACAATAGGTAGGTATACTTTAATATTCGGATAAATTCGTCTTTTTATTAAATTATAATACATGGTACTTTCTATGATATCATTGATACCATTCGAGAAGTATTGTATAGTGTCAGATTTAAAAGAAATTGTAAAGATTATATTATTTATATCTTTATTTTCCCTTTCTGTTTTTGACATATATTCAAATAGATTCTCAAAATTGAGTGAGTCATTATTACTATAAGAATATAATGTAGTTTCAAATATTAATGTATCATCTTCAGGTTGATAGTTTTGTTCGAATCGATAAGTTTTAATTAAGATTTTATTGTTTTCTTTTATTAGTACATTCTTTTCAAAAATTTCACTTTCACAAACCGATAAATTTGCATCAATTATTAAAGTGTCATGATTCTCCATTTTATCTGAAAATTCAAAAATATCTTTAATTAAGTTAAATTTTGAAGGTGTTTTATTGTCTTTAAACAAAATAAAACTGCAAAATAATAAACAAATTAATAGAGTGAATATTTTAACAAATGTAAATTTCATAATATAATTCTAATTAACGTTTTTTTTATTATCTGAAAATCAATTTATTATATTTTATCGAATTTCTACATTTTTTTATATTTTGTTTCATGTTCTGTTATTTCTATAATTCCAACTAACGTCAAATTTTAATTACTGAATTTCAACTCCTTACAAAATCC
>CAZLCY010000035.1:0-15277 GCA_964558075.1 uncultured Bacteroidales bacterium | reverse complement strand
GGATTAAACGAGTATTTCCGTTAAGTGAAAACCCGTATGTTTATTGGAAGGCTTTGCCTGACACACTTGTATGGAGACAGAAATTATCGTACAATGAACCATTTGTTCAACACTATCTTCGCCACCCGGCGTATCAAAATTATCCGGTAGTTGGTGTTGATTGGTTACAAGCTAGTGACTATTGTATTTGGAGAACTGACCGTGTGAACGAACAAATTTTGATTCGTGAAGGTGTATTAAATCAAAATCCGGATCAAGCAGGGCAAGAAAACTTTAATGTTGAATCTTATATGCAAGGATTATATGAAGGTAGTGTAAAGCAAAATCTTCATGATTACAACCCGAATAATGAAGAACGTATTGTGCGTGAGGAAGATGGAATCCTTCTACCGAAGTATCGTCTCCCAACTGAAGCTGAATGGGAATTTGCGGCGTTGGCTTTAATTGGAAATTCTGTAGATGAACGTATTTATGAACGTAAAATATATCCATGGAATGGTCACCAATTACGTAATCCTGAGGTTAATAACCGTGGTAAGTTTATGGCAAATTTTACTCGTGGAAGAGGTGATCAAATGGGAGTTGCAGGTAGATTAAATGATGGTGCAGACGTTACCGCACCTGTTTTATCATATTGGCCAAATGACTATGGGTTGTATTGTATGGCAGGAAATGTGAACGAATGGGTATTAGATGTGTATCGTGAATTATCTTTTACTGATGTTGATGAATTCCGCCCTTTCCGAGGTAATGTGTTTGAGAAATATCAATTAGGTCCTGAAGGTCAGGGGTCTTTCGCAGAGCGTGACAGTCTTGGTAGAATGCAAAAAGAACCGGTTACTCCGCAAGATGCATTCGGGCGTATGAATTATAGACAAGCTGATAATATCAACTATAAAGATGGTGATAAAGTTTCAAGTGTAGCCTTTGCAGAAGAAATTGACACCACAACTGAACAAGGAAAAATGAGAATGAATCAATCTAATTTGATGTATCAACAAGAAAATCTGGATTGGGAAGAAGATTTTGTTGTTGATGGTGAGGAAAAACATGATCAATTATATGCAGCTGAAGGTTGGTACACTCTTGTGAATGACCATAGTCGTGTATATAAAGGCGGTAGTTGGAGAGATCGTGCATATTATTTATCTCCAGGTTCTCGACGTTTCTTAGATGAGAAAAAAGCAAAGGCTGATTTAGGTTTCCGATGTGCAATGACACGTGTGGGTAGCCCATCCTCTTTTTGATGAATTTTTATGAAATAATTATTTTTTATATAAAAAAGCTCCGTTTTTAATGGGGCTTTTTTTTTATCTTAGTTTTATTATGTCTGTTCAAGATTTTTATAATACTATTTTTTCTAATTACCCATTTATTACGACTGACACTCGTGCAGTTTCTGAAAATTCTGTTTTTTTTGCACTGAAAGGAGAGCGGTTTAACGGGAATAATTTCGCTTTACAAGCTATTGAACATGGTGCTGCTTTTGCTGTAGTTGATGATTGTTCATTACAACATCCTCAAATTATATGTGTTGATGATGTCTTGAGTTTTTTGCAAAATTTATCTCTGCATCATCGAAGACAATTGCAGATACCAATAATCGGGATTACCGGTAGTAACGGTAAAACAACTACAAAAGAATTAATTGCTGCTGTTTTATCGCAAAAATATGAGGTTTCGTTTACTCAAGGTAATTTCAATAATCATATTGGTGTACCTCTTACGCTTCTTGGTATTAAAAAATCTACGGAAATTGCGATTGTCGAAATGGGTGCTAATCATCCCGGGGAAATCGCTTTTTTATGTTCCATAGTAGAACCAAATTTTGGAATTATTACGAATATTGGTCGTGCTCATTTGGAAGGATTTGGTTCTTTCGAAAATATTATTACTACAAAAGTAGCTTTGTACGATTCTGTCAGGAAAAATAGTGGTGTTGTCTTTGTTGACGCCGACAATGAGCTCTTATGTTCTCATATTGGAGCTATGTCAAATGTGAAATATTCTCTCACGAAAGCCCCTCATTCTATTGTGACAGCTCTTCCCGATAGTCGAAATGTGTGTGCTGCTATTACCCTTCAAACACCGACAAGTACAACAAAAATCGTGTCGCAATTGTTTGGTGAGTACAATATGAAAAATATGCTTGCAGCTGCTACAATTGGGTATTATTTTGATGTAGATATTGCTGATATTAAAAATGCAATTGAAGGATACATTCCGTCGAATAATCGTTCTCAAATAATAGAGACAGAAACCAATACAATTATTTTAGATGCTTATAACGCAAATCCTTCAAGTGTGAAAAGTGCCGTAGAATATTTTTTACAGGCAGATAATGAAAGGAGAAAAGTACTTATTTTAGGTGAAATGTATGAACTCGGCACATTTGCCGATGAGGAGCATCTCGCAATTCAGCGTATGGTACTTGAAAGTACTATTTCTCAATTTTTTTGTGTTGGTAATTGGCCGTTTATTGATGATAGTCGATGTATGATATTTGCTCATACTGATGGTTTGTTTGAATATCTTGAGAAACATCCACTGCGTGATAGTTTTGTCCTCGTAAAAGGCTCTCGTGCTATTGCTTTAGAGAAAATAGTTCCTGTTTTATAATTACTCGATAATTCCTCTAATTTGAATTGAACTTTAGTATTCCGGAATATTGGTTATAATACTATTTTTTTCTTTCTACAAACAAATGCTTGTAAGATAATACTCTTTGAATAAACCTCAGGATGTTTTGATATCTTTCGGTTTTTTTCTAATTCTATCCTTTTTTGTTTGAGTGAAGGTATTGCTTTTGTGAAATCTCGATGTGCTGATATAATAGCTTGTGCATTTTTTAAATCTAATTTTGCGACAAACGAAAGGTAGGCAATTATATCGAGAATCCGTCTTATGAATAATGTTGTACGTAATTTTTCGTGAGTAAGGTTTTTATAGAGCAAAAAGAGGTTGTTGCGAAAATTTAAATATGTTTTAAATGGATTTTCTTTTGGTAATGTTCCCCCACCAATATGATAAATTGTCGATGAAGGTACGTATTGTATCGTGTATCCTCTGTTTTTCAATCTCCAACATACATCTATTTCTTCCATATGGGCAAAGAAATCTTCGTCAAAACCTTGTATTTCTTTAAATGTACTGCTTCGAATACACATGGCAGCACCGCTTGCCCAAAAAATATTTGATTGACTTTCATACTGCCCTATATCTTTTTCTCTATGATTGAATAGTCTGCCATTGCAATAGGGATAGCCGAATTTGTCGATAAAACCTCCGGCCGCTCCTGCATATTCAAAATACTCTTTTTCAAAATACGATTTAATTTTTGGCATACATGCAGCAATTTTAAGATCGTTTTTGAGTGCTTTTATAAGTGGTTTTGTCCAGTTTTCGGTAACTTCAATATCCGAATTTAAAAGGATGTAAAATTCTGCTTCTATGTTTTCTAAGCCTTTATTGTATCCTCCTGCAAATCCGTAATTTTTATCAAGTTGAATAATTGGAATATGAGGATATGTTTCGGTTATATACGAAATACTTGTGTCTGTAGATGCATTGTCGATAATGTATACAGCAGTATTTTTATCTTCAGTTTTTTCAATAATATTTTTGAGAAATTTTTGAAGAAATGAAAGTCCATTCCAATTTAATATTACAACTGCGGTTTCAATCATGAATGTAATGTTGAAGATATTATTTTGTGAAATTCAGAATATACTAATTTGTTTGCTGCGATAATTTCAGCACCATAAAGATAATTATTTTTTCCGGAAAAATCAGAGACAATACCACCTGCTTGTTGAACAAGAAAAGCACCGGCTGCTACATCCCATGCCTTTAAACTATACTCGTAAAAAGCATCGAATCGTCCGCATGCTACATAAGCTAAATCTGTTGCAGCAGAACCTAACCTGCGTATGCCTTGAGAGTTTCTCATAAAATGGTCGAGTGTTTGTTGAAAACCGTTCATTTTGCTGTAATCATAATATGGGAAACCTGTTGCAATAAGTGATTGGTCAATTGTTTTGTTGTCGGAAACATGTATTATTTCTCCATTGCAATATGCTGGAGCTTTATCCCAGGTATAGAAACATTCGTCGAGCCCAATTTCATACACAATACCAATTAGCGGTATGTTATTTTTAACCAATGCAACACTTATGGCATGCGGGTACAAGTTATGAATAAAATTTGTTGTACCATCAATCGGATCAATTATCCAATTATATAATTGCTCATTTTTTGGGGTTGTTTGTTCTTCTGCAATAAATCCCGCTTCAGGAAATATTTTCGAAAGGATAGCTATTAGTTTTTTTTCCGAATTTTTATCAATATCTGTCACAAAATCATTTTTCCCTTTATAGTTATATGAGATGTTTGATTGTGTGTTTTTTGTTTGCGAACGTATATATTGACCTACTTCTCTGATTCCTGTACAGGCATCTTTACATATTTGTTCATATTGAGTAGACATAAAAAATGTTATTAACAGTTAGTTCAAAAATATACTATTTTTCTAATAAAAAAAAGAGCTCATAATTGAGCTCTTTTTTTTTTATAAAATTTTTGTCATCATATTCGCCGGACGAGCTATTATTGCACTGTTTTCTGTTACAATAATCGGTCGTTGCAGTAATTTCGGATGATTAACTATAGCTTGAATCCATTCCTCTTCAGATATGTTTTTGTCTTTGTAAAAATCTTTAAAAACAGGTTCTTGTTTGCGAATAATAGATTCTACAGAACAATTCATTTTTGAGATAATTTCCTGTATTTCTTTTTCTGTAATACCATTTTTAAGATATTCTACAATTTCAATATCCTGAACTGTATCTTTTAAAAAAGAAAGTCCTTCTCTGCTTTTACTACATCGGGGATTATGATAAATTTTTATCATGAATATTTATTTTATTAATGTGAGACTACGTTTTACAAATTGATTTAAATCTTCACCTTGCAACATATTATTTGAAATAAGTGCCAAATCAATAACTTGTTTAACCAAGTCGTTCTTTTTGCCGTATTCTTTCAGAATTGAATTTTTTTCTTGGTTTAATTTTTCAATTTCTTTTGATAAATCTGCTTTTGCATCTTTCTCTTCGGTTGAAATCTCTTCCTCTTTCATATCTTTATGTTTGTTTTCAAGAGTTTCTTTCTTTTTCGAAAGAGGTTCAATCTTAGAGTATAAGTCTTGAATTTTTTTACCAACTTTTTTTGTACAATCTTCATTAATCTGTGTTATGAGTTCATGGTTGGTATTAACAACCAAATTATAACTATCTGGCAGTTCACCGTAAAAACCCATACCCGGATTCATTTTTGCCATATCTTTCATTCGACGCATAAATTCTGATTGAGTAATAATTACCGGCATATCCGAATCATGTAAAGATTCAAATTGTACAATGTAATGTTCTGAAGGAGCTTGAACAGAAAACACTGGAGTTAGGGAGTCTTTTTCTTGTTGTGTTAATTTTGTTTCGTTAACATCTTCTTTTTGAATAAGCTTTTCAACAATGTCGGAGTCAACTCTGGTGAATTGTGTTTTTTCGAATTTTTGTTCCAACTGATTAATGAAATGTGCATCTAAATGACCATCCATTATTAAAACATCATAGCCCTTTTCTTTAGCAGCTTTGATGTATGAATACTGTTTTTTCTCATCAGTTGCATACAAGTATACGAGTGTATCGTTTTTGTCCGTTTGATTTTCTTTGATGAGTGTTTTGTATTCTTCGAATGTATAATATGAATTGTCAACATTTTTAAGTAAAGCAAATTTTTCTGCTCGCTCATAGAATTTTTCATCACTCAACATTCCGTAAGTGATAAACAATTTAATATCATCCCATTTTTTCTCAAAATCCTCTCTATTGTTTTTGAAGATTTCTTGTAACCTGTCGGCAACTTTTTTAGTAATGTGGTTTGATATTTTCTTTACATTTTGGTCGCTTTGTAAATAACTTCTCGACACATTAAGAGGAATATCGGGAGAGTCTAACACACCATGCAGAAGAGTTAAAAATTCGGGAACAATACCTTCAACAGAATCGGTCACAAAAACTTGATTACAATAGAGTTGAATTTTATTTTTTTGAACCTCAATATTATTTCTAATTTTCGGGAAATATAGAATACCAGTTAAATTGAAAGGAAAATCGACATTAAGATGAATATGGAATAACGGATCTTCGCTAACAGGATACAGTTCTTTATAGAAGTTGACATAATCGGCATCTTCTAATTCTGTTGGTTTTTTTGTCCATGCAGGAGTTGTATTGTTTATAATTTTATCTTTATCTGTATCAATATTTTTTCCGTCTTTGTACTCTTGTTCTTTTCCAAAAGCTATCGGTATTGGTAAAAACTTGCAATATTTATTAAGGAGTTCTGTAATTTTTGATTCTTGTAAAAATTCTTCTGACTCTTTGTCAATATGAAGAATTATGTCGGTTCCAACTGTTTTTTTCTTAATTGGTTTTATTGAATATTCGGGGCTTCCATCACATTCCCATTTAATTGCCTCAGCATCTTTTTGATAGGATTTTGTGTGTATTTCAACTTTTTCGGCAACCATAAATGAAGAGTAGAACCCAAGTCCGAAATGACCAATTATAGCATCAACTTTATCTTTGTATTTTTCGAGAAATTCTTCGGCTCCCGAAAATGCTATTTGATTAATGTATTTTTCAATTTCATCCTCTGTCATTCCAATTCCTTCATCCGAAATTGTAATGGTTTTTTTCGATTCATCTACTGATATTCTAATTTTAGCATCAGACATATCTTTTTCATATTGCCCGAGCTGTGCTAAAGTTTTGAGCTTTTGTGTTGCATCAACAGCATTTGATACAAGTTCTCGTAAGAATATTTCTTGATCTGAATACAGAAATTTTTTAATGATAGGAAAGATGTTTTCTGTATTAATTCCAATTTGACCTTTTTGCATATTATAAAAAATTAGGGTTACACATATATTTATGTAACCCTATTCAAATCATATGCCAATCCAAGTGTGCGTCATATCGTCATGTTTAATGGAAAACATGACATATGGTTACTGCGGAGGTGCAACTGTTGTGGGAGCAACCTCCTCTAAAAACCACGGCCACTCGTATAAGTGTAATGCATTTGTGGAAGCATCAATTATTATTAAAATCACAAGAAATAAAACAAATACAATTAATCCCATTTTAATAACTCGTTTTGTCTCAGCCTTTTTGCGAATTTTTTCTTGCTGATGAATAGCCCAAATTAAATTATTAATAATTTTCTTGAAAGCATCTTGTCCTTTTTGAATAAAAGTAACTGCACCAAAATATGATGAAGAAGTTGCTATATCAACATCACTATGGCTCGACAACATTATTACTTCAATATTTGGATCGTATTCTTTAAGTTGATTCAAAATAGCTATACCGTTTTGAGATTCTTCGTCATCAGAATCTTCGAGGAAATAATCCATTACAACGATAAGAATTGAGTGTCTTGGGAATTTTTTGTCTTTTATATATGAAAGCAAATCAGCCCCATTTGTGAAACCTTTTGTCTTTTTGAAGCTTTTCGTGTTTTTGAATTGCTCTTGGAGAACTTTTAATTGAAGTTCATTATCATCTACAACAAATATAAAAACCTCAGCAGATGTATGCTTCATGCCCTTGTTGCCAGACTCCGCAGGGGCTTTTCCTTTTAGTCGATTGCTTGTGGAGACGTTGTAGTTTTGTATTTGATTTTTTTCAAGTTCTGCCTTTTTGTTGGATTTTGAGTTTGATTTGCTTGTTTTTTTCTCTTTAGAACTTGTTTTTTTCTTTTCAGGTTTCTTTTTCTTTGAAATAGTTTTTTTTATTTCTTTATGTGTTGATTCTGTTTTTTCCGGGTTCGGTGATATTGTTTCTTTTTTTGACTTCTCTGTGCTTTTTTCGTTTTCTGAAACAGATTCCGGTTGAGTTGCTGTAATTTTTGGCTCTAGTTCAACTGTTTGATTTACAGGCGATTCTTCTATTTTTTCAGAAGATATAGGTTCAGCAGTTTTTTTTGCTTTTTGCTGCTCAGTATTGTCTTGAATTTTTTGTTCTTCCGGTTTTTCTTTATTGGGAATTGGTGTTCCCGCAGGTGGCGATTTTGATACCGTTTCTTCCGTTGAAGATGGTGTAACGGAATCTATGTTTTTTTCAGAATCCTTCTCGATTTCTATTTGTTTTTTTACAGTTTCTTCAAGCTTTTCAAGTTCTTTTAATTTATGTAATAACTCTTGTTTGGCTTTTTCTAAATCTTGTAAAGAATCTTCAATTTTATCCATATTATTAGGTTTTGAGTTAAGATATAGTTTTGGATTTATAAAAGTAATAAAAAAATTGTTTAAATAAAATTATTTAAACATATTTTATTATTGAATGTTAATTATTTATGTGTTTAGAGTAATAAAAATAGTATGTATGAAATAATGAATATACTTATAAGTCCTAAGATTGAAAACAGATATATATTGAGTTGTTTTTGCGAAATTATGTTTTGTTTATTATATATTGATAAAATGGTGTTTTTTATACGAGTATGACTATTTGTATTCTTTATAATGCCAATTATTGTTTTTGGTATTGATGCTGATTCTATTTCCGATTTTTCTGCAAGCAAAATATATGTTGTTTCCGGGAATGTGTGGCGAATAATGTCATATATATCTAGTCCATTAAGCGGGAAAAACATATTGTCATTATTGTTGTTGGAGAATGAGTATTCCGAAATTATTATATGTATCTCTTTGGGATCTGATTTTTGAATAAAGATGTCTTCTAAAAATGTTTCTCCATTTTTGAATATTTTTATAGAATGTGGGATGTTTAGTTTTAAATTTTGCAGAAATGGAGACATAAAAATTTTATCGTTACTTATTATATATATAAATACGTGAGGAGATATATAATTGGAAATTCGTTTTATATATGTTTGTAATGAAAAAATATTCATGAAAAAATAGTTAATTAAACAAAAGATAACTAATCCAAATTGCGGCAATTATTCCTGCAAAATCTGCAATCAATCCTGCTGTTACTGCATATCGTGTTCTTTTTATGCCAACTAAGCCAAAGTACAATGCGATAATGTAAAATGTGGTGTCTGCAGCTCCTTGAAACACACAAGATAATTTTCCGGCAAACGAGTCGGCACCAAAGGTATTCATGGTTTCAACCATCATTGCTTTTGCACCACTACCACTCAGCGGTTTCATAAATGCGGTGGGAAGTGCATCTACAAATTGGATGTCGAGAGAGAAATAGATGGCTATTTCTTTAATGCCATTGGTGAGAATACCCATTGCCCCCGATTCTCTAAATACACCTATGGCAACAAGCATACCTACCATAAATGGAATTATTTTGAGTGTTACAGAAAAACCGTCTTTTGCTCCGTCAATAAATGCTTCATATACATTTACTCGTTTATATAGGGCTCCAGCCATAAAACCGATAATAATAGTAAGTAAAATAAGATTACTCAATAGGGTAGTAACATACTCCATTTGTTCTGTTTCTAACAGACTCATTGAATACACAAAAGCAGCAAGAAAAAGGATAATACCCCCAATCCAACCAATAACGGTTTTGTTTAATAAATTAAGTTTTTGACGAATGCCGACATATAATATAGCAGTAATTGTAGAAATTGCTGTTGCAATAAGCAGTGGAATAAAAACGTCTGTTGGATTTGCTGCTCCTGAAGCTGCCCGTAATGCAAGAACCGAAACGGGAATAATTGTGAGTCCCGATGTGTTGAGTGCCAAAAACATTATTTGAGCATTTGATGCGGTATCTTTTTGGGGGTTAATATCTTGTAAACTTTGCATTGCTTTTAAGCCAATCGGAGTAGCAGCGTTATCTAAACCAAGCATGTTTGCGGAAAAATTCATGACTAATTGTCCGTTTGCCGGATGGTTTTTAGGAATTTCGGGAAATAATTTTGAAAAAAACGGTCCAACTATTCGGGATAAAAATGAAATTGCTCCTGCTTTTTCCCCGATATTCATAAATCCTAACCACAGTGTCATGATTCCCGCAAGCGGTAGTGCAATATTCATGACGGCTAATTCTGCCATATCAAAGGTGCTTTGAATCATTCTTCTGAAAATGTCAACATCACCTGTTATAATGAACTGAATGACAGCTACTAAAAAGCCAATGATAAAAAAACCTGTCCAAATATAATTAAGAGCCATATGTTATGATATTCGTCTTCCTTTCCAATGCAAGGGATATATTATTGCAAAAATAGGGATTAATGTAATATAAATAAAATAAAACAATTGAAAAGGTATCGATAAAAATGTAAGTTTTTGTTTTCCGAAAAAAGGTAAAATACGAATAAAAAAATAGGTGTCAATTATTATTTTTATTGATAATAACATAACTAAAACAGGCAGAAATTGAATGTAAAAAATGCTTAGTATAGCTGACCAAAAAATGGAAGCATTTTCTATGTATATAATATTTGAAATAATAATTGCATCCCGATCTTTATACCCTGCACTTTTGCCTGCCCAGCGTAATCGTTGATTTATAAACATAAGAATGTTTTTTGGCGGATGTGTATATACCATTGCATTTCGATTGTGAATAAAAGATATTTTTGTATGGGGATTTTTCTTTGCACTATGAAGTAAAAAAACATCATCTCCCGAGGCATACTTATTATTATTGTCTCCCTGTGCAATATCTGTTGAAATGCACATATTTGCCGCATTGCAACTAAATGCCCGGTTTTGTTTTGCAAAGCCACTTTGTACCCCTATCATGGCAAGAAAATCTAAGGTGAAAAGTTTTTGTGAATTTGTCTTTTCTTCTGTGTGACTTACCGGGCCGAATATAAACTGACTTTGTTCTGGATGGAACTGGTTTGCATAAGTCTCAATCCATTTTTCATTCATCGTACAGTCTGCATCGGTAAAAAGCAATAAATCTCCTTGTGCATGGTCAATTGCATATTGAAGAGCTTGTTTTTTTCCATTGTGCGATGCCGGACTGTTGTAGAGATGAAAATGAAAATGTTTTTCACACTCTTTTTTTAATATTGTATATGTAGAATCGTATGAGTGATCATTTACAAAAATAATTTCATGTAGGTTTTTATCATATGATTGTAACGTAAGGTAACGTATAATTGTAGGAATATTAACCTCTTCATTTCGTACCGCTATAATCACCGAAATGAAAGGACGGATATCTGAATGAATTTTTCTTTTTTCATGTTTTTCCCATCCGATGCTTGCATATAGTATTACAATACAATAAATCACACTTATGCTGCCAAAAAGTATATAAAGCATTTTTCTTTTTTTTTTTATAAAAATACAAGAAAAAATGACAACTCTCTTCTTTTTTTTTGAAGAGAGTCAAAAAAAACATTAATTTAGCCCACTATTATATATATTAAGGTTTATGTGGACAAAATTAGCAGGGTTTATTTTACGATACCGAACTGTTTTGTTAATAACAGTTTGTGTTATAACACTCGGTATGCTATATCAAGCGAAAGATGTGCATCTTTCTTATGAATATGCGTCATTACTTCCGGAAAAAGATAGTGCCTTTATTGAATACGAAAAGTTTAAAGAGCATTTTGGCGAAGATGCTAATATTATGTTTATCGCCATTAAAGATAAAAATTTCTTTGAACTTGATAAATTTAATCGTTTCGTGGATTTGTCCGATTCGCTCTCGCAAATTGATGGAGTTGAGGGCGTTTTTTCGGTAGCCAATGCCTTTAGACTGAAAGGTTCACGGTTAACAAAGTTTTTTGAGGAAAAACCTCAATCTCAGTATGAGTTAGATTCAATTTCGTCTGCTTTGTTACAACAAGAATTGTATAGAGGCTTTCTGTTTAATGACACATCTCATGTTTACATGACGGCTTTAACAATTAATAAGCCTTTGTTAGATAGTCCGGCACGAGAACAATTGCTTGACTCTATAATTTCTATGTATGATGAATATGCAGCTTCAAATAATCAAGAGGTGTTTTATTCCGGCTTACCATATATTCGAACTAAAACATCTTTGAAAATTCAAGGTGAGTTGTTGTTGTTTGTAGTTTTGGCAGCATTAATTTGTTCGCTGATTTTATATATGTTTTTCCGCTCGGTCAAAATAGTATTTTTTGCAATGTTAATTGTTGCTTTTGGTGTTGTGTGGGTTATGGGCTGGATGGGCATATTTAATTACGATATCACCATACTGAATGCCTTGTTGCCACCATTGATTATTGTTATAGGTGTTCCCAATAGTGTATTCTTTCTGAATAAATATCATCATGAATATGTTTTGCATGGGAATAAAATCAAGGCTCTTCAGCGGGTAATACGTAAAATTGGTAATGCTACCTTTTTAACAAATCTAACAACAGCGTCTGGTTTTGCTACTTTTATTATTACCGAAAGTAGAATTCTTCAAGAATTTGGACTTGTAGCTTTTTTAGGTATTTTGAGTGTTTTTGTGTTGTCGCTTTTGCTTATACCAATTGTATTTAGCTATTTGGAGCCACCAAATAAAAAACAAGTGCGACATTTAGATAATAAATTTTTTCAGAAAATAATTAAATTATTAACGAAAACGGTGTTGAATTATCGACCGTTTGTCTATGTGGGGTTTTTTGTTTTGTTTGCCTTGGGTATTTGGGGAGTTACCAAAATGGAAACTACCGGGTATATGGTAGATGATTTACCTCATAATGACCCTATTTTGACAAATTTGCAGTTTATTGAAAATGAGTTCAATGGAGCTTTGCCGCTTGAGATATTAGTGCATTCAGATTCAAAAATTAATGTTCTGCAAAATAGAAGTTTTTTACTTAAAATGGAAAGACTTTCTGATTCACTTAAAAAGTATCCTGAAATATCAAAACCATTGTCTATTTTAGAGTTAATTAAATTTTCGTGGCAAGCTCACAATGGAGGAAACCCTGATTATTATAGTCTTCACAACAGTATTGATTTTGGTTTTCAAAACAAAATGAACAGATTTGTACGTTCACAAAATAACAATATGCAATATTCTATAGTAGATAGCACGAATACAAGTTTTCGTGTAAAATGTAATGTGAAGGATGTGGGGACAGAACGAATGGAGTTTTTAACGCAAGAATTACAAACAGATTTAGATTCAATTTTTGTGAATGAAAAATATTCAACAACAGTTACCGGTTCGAGTATTGTTTTTTTTAAAGGCACAAAATATTTGATTCGAAATTTATTTATTAGTCTCTTTTTAGCAATAATTATTATTGCAGTATTTATGGCGTGGATGTTTCGTTCGAAACGAATGGTCATTGTTGCTTTGTTACCTAATATTTTGCCACTTATTTTAACGGCTGCTTTAATGGGATTTTTTAATATTCCTATTAAGCCCTCTACAATTCTTGTGTTTAGTATTGCATTTGGTATTTCTGTTGATGATACGATACACTTTTTGGCAAAATATAGACAAGAACTTAGAATTACAAATTGGAATATTGGAAAATCGGTTGTGCTTGCTCTAAAGGAAACGGGAACAAGTATGATTTATACATCAATTATTTTGTTCTTCGGTTTTGGAATTTTTATTGCATCTCAATTTGGTGGAACCGAAGCCCTGGGTTCTTTAGTAGCAATAACCCTATTGATAGCTATGCTTTCTAATTTAATAGTATTGCCGAGTTTGTTGCTTACGCTCGAAAAACAAATTTCTAATAAATCCTTTAAGGAACCTTTGTTACATATTTATAATGAGGAAGATGATATTGAGATAGATGATTTGAAAATCATCTCTCAAAATGAAGATATTAATAACCAAACACCTAAGCAAAATAATTCTGATGAGTACGATAAATAAAATTGAAAAGTAAACGTATGAAAACTAAAATATTAGTAACGGGTGGAGCCGGATTTATTGGAAGTGCTCTTGTTGATAGATTGTTACAAAACCCCAATTATTGTGTTGTTGTTGTCGATAATCTTTCAACCGGCGATAGAAAAAAATTACCGATTGAACAGGGACCCTGTTTTAAATTTGTACATTGTGATGTGAATGACTATCAAAGTATTGCTGCGGTTATGCATTCAAATTCATTCGACTATGTATTTCATTATGCCGCTCTTGTGGGTGTGCTGCGCACACAAGCTCACCCCTTAAAGGTTCTTCAGGATATTGATGGTTTTAGACATATTTGTAGTTTATCTAAAAATACGGGAGTGAAACGTGTGTTTTTTGCATCTTCATCTGAAATTTACGGTGAACCATTCGAAATACCACAACATGTTCATACTACGCCTTTGAATTCGCGGGTTCCGTATGCAATTGTGAAAAATGTTGGTGAAGCATATTTGAAATCGTACTATCAAGAATATGGATTGGACTATACTATTTTTCGCTTTTTTAATACGTATGGTTCAAAACAAAGTGTCGATTTTGTAATGAGTAAGTTTATTTCAAAAGCTTTAAGAAATGAAGATATTCATATATACGGTGACGGAACTCAAACACGAACTTTTTGCTATATTGAAGATAATATTGAGGCATGTGTGAATGCTTTTGAAAAAAATCTAATGATAAATGATATTGTAAATATTGGAGGAAATACTGAAATTACAATACATGAATTAGCTCAAATAATTATTGATAAAACAAAATCTTCATCAAAAATTATTTTTATTGATCCTCTTAAAGATGGTGACATGACACGTCGGTGTCCCGATAATACTCGCATGCGTGAAGTTCTTCTTAATCGTGAGCTGATATCTCTCGAGGATGGAATAGAAAAATTATTGAAAACGGGATTGTTTGATTATTCTGAATGATATGGAAAGTCTAAAAAAATATCAGTCTTATATTAATAAAGAATTGTTAGCACGGATTAAAAGTCCTCAATACCAAAATCCTAAAGGCTTGTATGAGCCGTGTGCGTATATACTCGAAAATGGTGGTAAAAGAGTGCGTGCTTCTTTGGTTTTAATGGTGTCTAAGATGTTTTCAGGTAATTATAATAATGCTATTTCGGTAGCTCTTGCGTTTGAAACTTTTCATAATTTTACTCTTATTCATGATGATATTATGGACGGTGCTTTAATCCGTCGCGGACAAGACACCGTTCATGTTAAGTGGGATGTAAATACTGCAATTTTATCAGGAGATGCGGTAATGATTTTAGCATATAAATTTTTTCAAGAGGCTGAATTACATGTTCCGCAGTTGTTTAATTTGTTAAATAAAACAGCCTTGGAGGTGTGTGAAGGACAACA
>CAZLCY010000034.1:0-15954 GCA_964558075.1 uncultured Bacteroidales bacterium | reverse complement strand
GAATGTAGTATTGTACTGCATTGCTATTTCAACCGGAATATCATTTTCAATGGTGTCGGTATACAATACATCTTCAATAAGACTTTCGCGGGTTTTGTCCATTTATCGAGCAAATTCTTTCAAACCCTCTTCGGTGTAAAAAGAAGATGAGATGAATTCTCCGTCATCATTCTTTTCTCGTTTGTCGGTAATGCTTAGACGAACACCTTTATTGAGGTAACCAAGCTCACGCATACGTGTTTCAAGAATGCTGAATTTATATTCTGTTGTTTGAAAAATTGTATCATCGGGTTTAAACGTAACTACTGTTCCTGTAATATCTGTGGTGCCAACTTCCGATACCTCGGTTTGTGGCACACCAATTTTATATGCTTGTTTATATATTTTTCCGTCCCGGTGAACAGTTACTTCACAGTCTTTTGAAAGTGCGTTTACACACGAAACACCTACACCGTGAAGCCCCCCCGATACTTTATAACTGTCTTTGTCGAATTTACCGCCGGCATGCAAAACTGTCATTACAACCTCTAATGCAGAACGTTGCTCTTTTTCATGAAAATCAACAGGTATACCACGGCCGTCATCAATAACGGTAACAGAATTGTCTTCATTAATAAAAACCTGTATTTCGGAACAATGACCCGCTAATGCTTCATCAATAGAGTTGTCTACTACTTCATATACTAAGTGGTGGAGACCTTTTTCTCCAACATCACCTATATACATTGCCGGTCTTTTTCTTACAGCTTCAAGACCTTCAAGTACTTGAATACTGTTTGCTGAATAGTCTTTGGGTATTATTTTTTTTTCGTCCATGAAATTATTTATTTAATCATCTGAATTTTAGCGTACTCAATTGTCTAAAATGTTTTTTTTAAAACTAAGCGAATGTACAAAAATCAAATCATTTTATAGTGCAAATTGGTTTGAAAGAATTAAGAACTTATTAACAATTCGTAAACCGTGAATGGAGATTTTTTTCTTATTTTAATATTTGTGTGTAGTGCGTTTTATGTGTTCTTTTTTTTGTCCTCAAAGCATTGTTTATTGTTTATGAGGGTGTTTTTTGTAGTATGTATGTCTGTGTATTGTCTATAATATTCATTTTGTGTTGATTTTTTATATGGTTTGTTTATAAATTTATAATTTAATAAAATTATTGTTATTAAATGAAATAAAAAATAAGTAATTATTGATAAATTGTAATTAATATTTTATATTTGCATTATAATTGTTTGTTTAAATATAAAAATTAACTAAAAATGAAAGTAAAAATGAAATTGTTATTAAGTGGGGCGGCACTGTTAATTTCAACAGGTGTTTTCGCTTCGGATGGGATTGATACCGGTGTCACTTCGTGGATGCTTACATCAACAACCCTAGTGTTGCTTATGGTACCGGGCTTGGCCATGTTTTATGGTGGACTGGTTGGTTCAAAAAATGTATTGGGTACCATGATGCATAGTTTTGTTGCAATGGGTGTTATGACTCTTGTATGGGTTCTTTTCGGCTACTCTATGAGTTTTGGTGATTCTGTTTTGGGTGGTTGGTTCGGCTGGAATTCCGATTATTTTTTATTGCAAGGGATTGATGAATCAATTAGTGACGGTATTCCGGAATATGTGTTTGCTATGTTTCAAGGGAAATTTGCAATTATTACACCGGCAATTCTTGCGGGGGCTATTGCTGAGCGTGTAAGTTTTAAAGGTTTTGTCGTATTTATTCTTGTATGGGGAATAATTGTGTATAATCCATTATGTCACTGGGTATGGTTTGGTGGTTCGGACGTGTCTTCATCGGGTTTTCTTCATGCGATGGGTGCAATTGATTTTGCCGGGGGAACGGTTGTACATATTTCTGCCGGTGTGAGTGGTCTTGTTGCCGCATTATATTTGGGTAAACGACGAGGATATAAACCCGGGCATATTCGTCCGAGCAACTTGGTAATGACGATGATGGGAGCCGGTTTATTATGGGTCGGATGGTTTGGTTTTAATGCCGGTTCAAGTGTGCAAAGTGGACTTGCAACTGCACAAGCTTTAACGGTTACTCAAATTGCTGCTGCAGCAGGTGCTGTTGCGTGGATGATTATTGAGGGGGTGCATCAAGGAAAAGCAAGTGCTCTGGGGTTTGCCTCGGGTATTTTAGCCGGGCTTGTTGCTATTACACCCGCAGCAGGGGATGTGACACCTTTTGGTGCTATTGTATTAGGTGTTTTGTCTTCTTTTATTTGTTATATGGGCTTGTTGATAAAAAATAAAAAGGGTTATGATGATAGTCTCGATGCTTTCGGTATACATGGTTTGGGTGGTATTGTTGGTGCTATAATGTTGGTGTTTTTCATGCGAGGCGATCATTCGGTATCGGAAATATTTTCACAATTCGGTATTCAAACTATTGCGGTAGTTATTGCAATTGTATATGCAGCCGTTGTAACATTGGGTATTGTTTTTATTATCGAAAAAACAATTGGATTACGTGCCTCAGAAAAAGATGAAATGGCGGGGCTTGATGATAGTTTCCACGGTGAACGCGGATATGGTTTAGTAAACCCACAATAATTATGTCGTACTTTTTAATATTATAACTATGAAATTAATAACAGCTATTATAAGAGAAGTTCAATTAAATAAGGTTCATGAAGAATTGCTGAAAGCTAATATTGAACGTATTACTGTTGGTCGGGTATCCGGTCATGGTCAACAAAAACGAGAGGAGATTTATCGGGGTATGATAATGGCTCCGTCTCTTATACCGAAAATAAAAATTGAAATTGCGGTAAATGATGATTATGTGAAATCTACGGTTGACGCAATCATTAAAGGGGCTCGAACAAATTCGGTTGGTGATGGTAAAATTTTTATCACGAACCTTGAGGAGTGTATTCGTATTCGAACTGAAGAGCAAGGGGAGAATGCGATATAATTAATCGTTTAATGTGATTTTTCACTATATAACGCACGAATTACAATTTAATTCGTGCGTTTTTTTTTGTCAAATGTATATGCGTTTTTTATTGAATTAGATAAATAACATTCTATGTGCTTCCGAATGGTAAAAACCGGTGGGGACACGCATTTGCGTGTCCCTACCGGTAAATATTTATGTTATTTATTATGAACGTGAACATCCATTTGTGGGAATGGAATGTTTATACCTTCATTATTAAATGTAGTATACACTTTAAGGTTGGTGTCGAAATAAATATTCCAGTAGTCGCTAGCTTCAGCCCACACACGTACAACAACGTTTACAGAACTGTCTCCAAGACTATGAAGAACGATAACAGGCTCCGGATCTTTAAAAATGCGAGTGTCTTCTGTAATAATTTTTTCAAGAATTTCTTTTGCTTGTTCAAATTTATCGCCGTATGCAATTCCAAATGTAAAATCAACTCGTCTGTTTTCTTCGGTAGAAAAGTTTGTTAATGACGAGGTCGATAATCCACCGTTTGGGATAATGATTGTTCTATTGTCAGGGGTTTTTAGTATAGTGTTGAAAACTTGAATTTCCTTCACTGTTCCCATGTATCCCTGAGCATCAATAAAATCGCCTACTTTGAATGGTTTTATTATTAGAATAATAACTCCGCCTGCAAAGTTTTGCAAGGTTCCCGAAAGTGCTAAACCAATCGCTAAACCTGCAGCACCGAGAATTGCAATAAAGGAGGTCATTTCTATACCAACCATGCCCAAAACACTTATTACTAATAATATTTTGAGTAAAATATTTACAATACTTTTGATAAATGGCTGAAGAGTTGCATCGATATTTCTTTTTTCGAACATTTTTCCGGTTCCTTTGAGTATTGATTTTATAACTTTAAAACCAATAATAAGTACTAAAACAGCACCTAAGAGTTTCGGTCCGTATTGTACTGCCATGTGTCCCAATTGTTCGATAATTGATTCAAGTTCCATATTTTTATATTTTTAATGTTTCAATGATTAACTCAGGATTAAATTGTGTGTCGAGGTTCGGCAAATACATTTCAAATGCTTCCTTTTGTAATTTTTCGGCGTAATTTTTTGTAAAGAAAATTCGCCCTCTGTGTATCACATAATTTAAGATAAAAAATCGATATGCTTCTTTTATAAAGTATATTTCTTTTTTGGTGAGAGGAAATACACTGTGATATGCTTGTAAAAAAAGTAAAAATCGTTCTTCGTTCAGTTGTGTTACAGTATAGCTGAAATCTGTTTTGTCGCCAATATCAGATACTACCCGACTAAATGAATAAAAATCAAGAACCCGGGAGCTTGTGCGAAACCAGTCGTAATCCCAGCGAGAGAAAAAACTGCAATCGTCTCGAACCGAAAAATTACCAATATTCCAGTCTACAAATACCGGTATTTTGGTAAATTGATGATAGTTAAGATTTTCGCAATTTTTAATAAACAATTTGCATTGCTCTTTTATGAGGGGTTTATACCTATTAAATTTTTGATTACTATCGGGTTTTTCTAATTTTCGTAATAGAGCGAGAATGTCCTTGAGCTGTGTTTTTGTAGAACGGGGGAGAACCGGCGTCATTGTATCGCATACTTTATGAAATTGTGCCAGTTCGGTTCCCAGTTTTTCAACTTGGTAGTTATTTAATCGTTTTGGTAATGTGTTTTTGATACGCACGGCACGATAAAAAACGAGCCATATTTCAATATACTGATCATCATACCGATGAATGTAAACTTCATTATTTTTTATAAGAGAACTTGATAAAAATAAATCATAGGGATATTCCAGATTATTTGCCATCACATTTATGATATCATGGTCTTCTTTAAAATTCTCATAGGTTCCGAAATTCGTAACCTTAACCATGATATAACTGTTGTCAATAAAATTAATCTGAAAAACCTTATTTGTCGACACGTTTACGCTTAAATCAACAATAGATGAAATAAAACGTTTTGGATTATAAGACATCCATGCATCAGAAATAATTTTCTGATAATCTATGTGAGGGTTAATGAAACTCATGTATTATTTGTTTGCAGCTGCATCTAATGTGTTTTGAAGAAGCGAAACAATAGTCATAGGACCAACACCGCCCGGAACAGGAGTAATATAGCTGCATTTTGGTGATACTTCATCAAATTTTACATCTCCTTTGAGTTTCCAGCCCGATTTTGTTTTGTCGGAAGGAACACGAGTGGTACCTACGTCAATAACAACAGCACCGTCTTTAACCATGTCTTTGGTAACAAACTCGGGGCTGCCGAGAGCGGCAATTACAATGTCTGCCTGAGCACATTCTTCAGCAAGATTTTGTGTGCGGCTGTGACAAACGGTAACGGTGCAATCTCCGGGGTATCCTTTTTGTGAAAGTAATACACTCATTGGTTTTCCGACAATATTACTGCGACCGATAACCACACATTTTTTTCCTGATGTTTCAATATTATAGTATGATAAAAGTTTCATAATTCCTGCCGGTGTAGCAGATTTAAAGCAGGGGAGACCTATCATCATTTTGCCAACATTTACCGGATGAAAACCGTCAACATCTTTATTGGGGTCAATAGCCTCAATTATTTTTTGTTCGTTAATATGTTTTGGTAATGGAAGTTGAACAATAAACCCGTCAATATCATCATGTGCATTAAACTCTGCAATTTTTGCAAGTAATTCCTCTTCTGTTATGCTGTCTTCATATTTTTGAAGAGTAGATGTAAAGCCAACTTGTTCGCAGGCTTTTACTTTATGATTTACATATGTTATACTGCCACCGTCGTTTCCCACAAGAATAGCTGCTAAATGAGGACGTTTACCGCCATTGTTTATTATTTCAGTTACTTTGTGTGCAATTTCTTGTTTTACTGCATCACTTACTTTTTTACCGTCAATTAATTCCATATATATCTGTTTTTTTATTTTATGCCGGGCATTAAATTTTGCATCATATTTTTACCCTTTCCGCTCGACATCATTTTCATCATTTTACGAGTTTCATCAAATTGTTTTATCAATTTGTTCACTTCCTGTACAGATGTACCACTTCCGTCCGCAATTCGTTTTCGGCGCGAGCCGTTAAGAACGGTCGGATTGTTTCGCTCTTCCGGGGTCATTGATTGAATAATTGCTTCAATACCTTTAAATGCATCATCATCAATGTCAATTTTTTTGAGCATTTTTCCCATGCCCGGAATCATGCTTGCTAAATCCTTCAGATTACCCATTTTTTTAATCTGTTGGATTTGATTCATAAAATCCTCGAAATTAAATTGGTTTTTCGATATTTTTTTCGATAATTTTCGGGCTTCTTCTTCATCAAATTGTTCCTGAGCACGTTCTACAAGTGAAACAACATCACCCATATTAAGAATACGTCCTGCCATACGATCCGGATGGAATATATCTATTGCGTCCATTTTCTCGCCCGTACCAATAAATTTAATTGGTTTTTGAACAACCGAACGAATAGACAAAGCTGCACCACCGCGTGTATCACCGTCAAGTTTTGTAAGAACAACTCCGTCAAAATCAAGTTGATCGTTAAATTCTTTTGCTGTATTCACGGCATCTTGACCTGTCATAGAGTCAACAACAAACAAAATTTCTTGAGGATTTACTGCGTGTTTGATGGCTGAGATTTCTTTCATCATAGCTTCATCAATAGCTAAACGACCGGCTGTATCTATGATTACGACATCATTTCCTTGATTTTTTGCTTCAACAATTGCTTTTTTTGCAATATCAATCGGGTCTTTGTTGTCTTTGTTTGAAAAAACAGGAACATTAATTTGTTCCCCCACAACATGCAACTGATCTATCGCTGCCGGTCGGTACACATCACACGCAACAAGTAACGGCTTTTTGTTGTTTTTTGTTTGCAACATATTAGCCAGTTTACCCGACATGGTTGTTTTACCCGAACCTTGCAGCCCCGACATTAATATAATTGCAGGAGAACCTTTTAAATTTAATTCGGCAGCTTCACCACCCATCAGTTCAGCTAGTTCGTCCTGCACAATTTTGGTCATCATTTCTCCCGGCTTCACGGCTGTAAGCACATTTTGCCCAAGAGCTTTATCTTTTACCGTTTGGGTAAAATCTTTCGCAGTTTTATAATTAACATCGGCATCGAGTAATGCACGGCGAACATCCTTTAATGTTTCCGCTACATTAATTTCTGTTATCTTTCCTTGTCCTTTAAGTAATTTAAACGATTTCTCGAGCCTATCCGATAAATTTTCAAACATAGTTCTTAGATTTTTTTTATTGAGTCGCAAATATCAGAAAAAAATAAGAATAAATGAATAAAAATTATGTTGAACTCATCTTATATATTCAATTTTTTACACGAGCTTTTGAAAAACAGTATTTTTTTGCATCTTTGCAGAATTAAATGCAATTAATATAAAAATAATGGAACAAACAGTAATAAAATTAGCGATACAGAAAAAAGGACGATTGAGTGAGAAAACTATTGAGTTGTTGAAGAATTGTGGTATTAAATTTATTTCAAATTCAAGTAGTTTAAAAACAAAAGCATTTAATTTCCCAATGGAAATTTTGTTTTTGCGTGATGATGATATTCCGGGCTATGTTGCTGATGGTGTTGCTGATTTCGGAATTCTCGGCATGAACGAAATTGATGAAAAGAATAAAGATGTAAGGGTTATAAAAAAATTAGGTTTTTCGAAATGTCGTCTTTCTATTGCTGTCCCCAATGCGTTTAATTATACCGGAATTAAATCGTTAGAAGGAAAAAAAATAGCAACCTCATACCCGACAATTTTAGAGAAACATTTGAAGCAAGAAGGTGTTTCTGCTGAAATTCATGAAATTGGCGGATCTGTTGAAATTGCACCAACAATTGGTTTAACCGATGCTATTTGCGACTTGGTAAGTACCGGTGGTACATTGTTGAGTAATGGTTTGAAAGAAGTTGATGTTATTTATAAATCAGAATCAGCACTTATTGGTAATAAAAACCTGAGTCCTGAAAAAGAGGCACTGTTGAATAAATGGTTGTTACGAATAGAAGCTGTTTATAAAGCACAAAACAATAAATATATTCTTATGAATGTGCCAAATAATGCTTTGGACACCGTAACCTCATTATTGCCCGGAATGAAAAGTCCGACGATTATGCCCTTGAAAGAAGAAGGATGGAGTTCGGTGCATTCGGTAATTAACGAAGATGATTTTTGGGAAATTATTGAAAAGGTTAAAGATGCCGGAGCCGAAGGTATTTTGGTATGTCCTATTGAGCAAATGATTTTGTAATATAAGTTTGTGGGTTTTCGGTAATTGGTTAAAGGAACAGTAATTGATTTTATTACATACAATAACATGAAGCATCTCGGTCGAGGTGCTTTTTTTTTTATGTATCGTGCAATATTCCATAATCTCCGCTACAGTGGTAAAAAAAAATGTGTTTATTGTTGATTATCACAAAATTAGATTATCGGCATCAATTTTTTTAATTACAGAGTTGAATATAGTATGATTATAATTATTGCAATAAACTTGTGTTTTATAGTGAAAAAAAATTAATTTTGCTATTGCATTTATGAAATAATGGAAATATTTAAAACAAAATCTAAACAAAATCAAGATGCTGTTGCTCTTTTAGAAGATGGTAAATTATATACACCTGCGGTTAATTCAAGTTATTATTGCACACTTCAATTAATTATCTATTATTGTTATACATTTTGTCTTAAAGAAGAAGAATATGATAACGTTCAATCTGAAATTTCGCAAGCAAAAATGAGTTCTCATGCATACTATGCAAGTAAAATAGTTTATGAAATAAAAAAATCTTTTGATAGAGGTTCAGCTGCAGAATTTATTAAGGTTTTTAATAGATTTAAGGCTTTTAGAAATAAGTGTGATTATACTAAAAAAGAGTTTGGCTCTGTAGAGTTGGATGATGCAAAAAAATATTCAAGAAAAATTAATATATTTATTAAAGAGTGTTTTGAAAATGGAAAATGTGAAAGAAATTATTTACAATAAATTAAATGATATTGTTGAAATTGTTCCAACAATTAAAATTGAATATAAATATATTGGAGCAACAAATGACCATTTTATAAAAGTCTATCCTTGTAATGATTTTAAATCTAATGAAGTTTATTTAGAAAAGGAAACAGATGTGTTATTGGAATTTGCTGAAAATTATCCATATGAAAGTTTGGTTTTTTTAACTGAAAATGATAATCTTGATATAGAATATCCAGAAAAAGTTTTCATAGGTAAAATGTACAATTCTTCAATTAATATTAAAACATTTTCTAATTTAATAACTAAAAATTCAGTTATTGATTTTTTTAATGATTCGTTTTTTGGAAGCTTTATTGAGAATAGTTGTGATGATGTTTGTTGTGAAGATGAAACATGTATTGTAGAAAATAATTTTAGTATAGCTGCGTAATGGAAAAGAAAAAAATTAGTAAGTCACCATTTGCTTTTAGAAATTTTATTGTTGCTGAGAGTAATATTAGATTAGAGCCTAATGCAAATTTTGAAGATATTGATTTTAATATAGAACCTATAGGACAAATTGATTATGCAAAAAAAATTTTTGAATTGCAATTAGAAATTAAGTTGTTAGCTAAAGATAATAGTTTTGAAACTCGTGTATTAATAGTAGGTTTCTTTGAATTTAAGAATGAAGAATCAAAAGAAACATTAAGCAATTATTTTTTCACTAATGCACCAGCGATGTTATTTCCATATGTTCGAAGCTATATTGCATGTTTAACAGCATTGTCTGGTATTGAAACATTACTTCTCCCGCCATTAAATTTAACATCATTAGGAAAAGATTTAGAGTCTAAAACAATAACTTTAAAAGATGATAATTAAATTAATTATTCATATTTTTTTGCTGAGTTTTTGATAATTTTTTATTATGGTGCTTTAATATATCACTTATATTTATAGTTAAAAGTAACTTTCTTCTTTTTTTTAGCACACCACAACATTGGAGTTGCATATCCATTTTTCTGTCATTTTTAAGCAAAGTTACAAGCTTAACTTAATGTCCAGTGAAATATAGTGCATTCAGAGTATTATACCTATCACTTGGATATATGTTTTAACCTGTAAAATTCCATATTCACATTCCGTTTTCCGTCATTCATAGAATTACTTTTTTTTGTCCTGTTTTGTTGAAATAGTTTTGGCATAAACTTAAAAACAACTAACGATGACAAAAAAATATCTATTACTCTTCATTTCATTAATATGTGCTTTTTCATGCATGGCGAGTTCGAATGATGATTCAGATTCAGATTCAACCTATATTGTTATAAGCGGATATGTAAAAGATGCTCAAAATGGAGAATCCCTCATTGGTGCTCTGGTGAGTGTTGATGAAAACAATGTAGCGACGCTTACCAATAATTATGGGTATTATTCTCTTAGAATGAAACCGGGTGAGTATACATTGCGAGCGTCATATTTCGGATATGCTGATGTGACGCAGCATATATCTGTTACCAATTCACAGACATTTCATTTTGAGTTGGAGCGAACTTTTATTCAGGTTTCTGAGGTTGTTATTACGGCACAAAAAGAAGATGAGAATGTTACAAAACTTCAGATGAGTACTGTGCAGGTAAATGCCGCAACTATTAAAAAAGTTCCCGTACTCATGGGAGAGGTGGATATTCTTAAAACACTACAGTTGTTGCCGGGAGTTCAAAATTCGGTTGAGGGAACCTCCGGCTTTAGCGTGCGAGGCGGTACTGCTGACCAAAATTTACTTATACTTGATGAAGCACCTGTGTATAATGCAAGTCATTTAATGGGATTCTTTTCGGTGTTTAATGGTGATGCGGTTAAAGAAATGACACTTTATAAGGGTGATATTCCGGCACAATATGGCGGACGATTATCTTCTATTGTTGATGTGCGAATGAAAGAAGGTAATTCAAAAAACTTTGCGGCAAGTGGAGGCATCGGATCTATTTCGAGCAGGTTGACGCTTGAAGGTCCTGTTTTGAAAGATAAATCTTCATTTATAATATCCGGACGAAGAACGTATGCCGATATGTTTTTGAAATTTGCAAAAGATAGTGCTTTGCGAGACAATCAACTGTTTTTTTATGATTTGAATATGAAAGGGAATTATACGATTAATGATAAAAACCGTCTTTTTATTTCAGGTTATTTTGGAAGAGATGTGTTTGCTTTTCGCGACATATTCAATATGAGATGGGGGAATGCCACGTATACTTTGCGATGGAATAATGTGTTGAGCGATCGTATTTTTTCTAATTATTCTTTTATTCATTCAAATTATTATTATGGTGTTGAATTGTATCAAACCGGCTATGATTTAATCATGGAATCTGGTATTGTCGATTACGGATTCAAAGCTGATTATACGTTTTATATGAATTCCGACAATACGGTTAAATTCGGACT
This sequence comes from uncultured Bacteroidales bacterium, assembly GCA_964558075.1. Taxonomy (GTDB): domain Bacteria; phylum Bacteroidota; class Bacteroidia; order Bacteroidales; family UBA1715; genus JAQICB01. Next base: position 4,569 of record CAZLCY010000034.1, on the reverse strand, counting down.
AAATAGTGTGGTGCATTCAATTCAGCCCGGAAAATTACGACAAATTAATGGGGATAATACGCTTTCTTTATCTACGAAAAAATCCGGGGAGCATGCTCTTTTTATTTCTAATTCACAGAAAATTACTTCAAAATTATCAGCTCAATATGGTTTACGATATTCGCTTGCACATAATATTGGTGAGGAAACCGTCTATAGTTACGATGAACAGTATGCTATCGTTGATTCAACCGTATATTCAAAAGGAGAGGTGTTTAATATGATGGACGGATTTGAACCCAGGATAAGTGTGAATTATTTATTCAATTCGTCAACCGCTTTAAAGTCGAGCTATTCGAGAACTATTCAGAATATGCAATTGGTATCAAATTCTAATTCCGGAATGCCAACAGATGTCTGGTTTACTGCAAATCCAAATATTAAACCTCAAATATCAAATCAAATAGCAACTGGAATTTTTAAGAATATTCGGGACAATAGCTATGAGGTGTCTGCTGAGTTATATTATAAGAAAATGGATAATCAAATAGATTTTAGAGATAATGCACAACTCTTTTTCAATGAGGAGCTTGAACGTGAACTGAGAATTGGTGTTGCTCAATCTTATGGTGTTGAATTATTGGTTCGTAAGCAAAAAGGTGCACTAACCGGCTGGGTCGGTTACACCTTGTCGAAGTCAATGAGAAAAGTGGAGGAGATAAATAATGGTGACTGGTATAATTCAAATTATGATAAACCTCATAACCTAACTGTTATGGCAAATTATGAGTTGAACTCACGAGTTCATTTCGGGGCTAATTTTGTGCTTACCAGTGGTGCTCCTACATCGTTACCAACAGCTCGCTGGGAATATGGCGGCGTTATTATGCCATATTATTCAGAGCGTAATGGCTATCGCTTGCCGACGTATCACCGATTAGATGTTTCAACGACAATTCAGTTACAAAAAAATAATAATGCGAAATATTCAAGCGAATTAAATATTTCTGTTTATAACGTGTAGAATAGAAAAAAGCCGTTCACTATTTATTTCGAGCCCGAAGAGCAAGGTTCATATAATGTAAAAGCATACGCTCTCAGTTTATTTGGAATTGTTCCCTCTGTTACCTGGAATTTTAAATTTTAATAGTAAAATATATTTTTATGAAAACATACTGCATTTTATCGATTTTTTGTTTCCTTTTTGTTTTACAATCTTGTGTTGATGAAATAGAATTGGATTTAGATTCACACGAAACAACGTATATTGTTGTTGACGGAATAATACATGATGTGTCTGATGAACAACTGATTACAATTAAATATTCCGCAAATTATGATAGTAATGTCCCTTTGCCACCCGTAACGGGTGCTTATGTGCGAGTGAGTGATGATGATTCGACCTATATTTTTCAGGAGTCGGAACCGGGGGTGTATACTTGTGTCGGTTTATGCGGACAAATTGGTAAAACATATACGCTTACTATTGATAATAATGGTGAGGTGTATGAGGCACATTCAACTATGAAACCTCCTTTTACTATTGATTCTGTGAGATTTGTGGATTTTCCTTTTGGACAGCCGAAAGAAAAACCACATTTCGATATATTAATAAGTGGTCAAGGAGTTCCGGCTGAAAAACAGAATTATGTGTTTCAGTATGCAATAAATGATGAATGGGTCGACACGTTATATAAATGGACGTTATATAGTGATTTTTTAAACGCCGGTGATTATTTACCAAAAGTAAAAGTTGGAACATATGAAACGTATAATGACTATGTTGAGGTGAAAGTGCGAGCATTATCTTGTAATGAAGATTATTTGTATTATTTAGAATCGTGTATATATAATGTAATGCCCAATATGTTTTTTTCGCCACCTAAGGCTAATGTGACAGGAAATATATCAAATGGAGCACTCGGCTATTTCTTGGCGACTTCAATTAACCAAACAAAAAATTATACTGCCGATATCTCTCAAATAAGGCAAAAATAATTACTTTTATATGTTTTGTATATCAGCACTAAAATTTTGAAGAGAAAATGATAAAGAACCTATTACAAATAGATGCGAAAACACTCGAAGATGAACGCTTAAAAGGAGCTAGGCTTTCGGTGTATTTTAGATGGGCTTTTATTACGTTAATTGTATTATTGTGGACAGTTCAGTTGTTTATGGGATATAAATCCGAATCGTTACATTCTTTGGTTTTAATAGGAATATATGTAGTGTCAAACCTTATTTTGTGGTTGGCTGTGAGGCACAATTATAATCCGCGATATCTGAGTTTTGTAAGTGCTGTGATTGACGCAGGTATTGTTACATATCATCTTTTTATTCTTACTGCTCATTATGATGCCATTGCAATAACGTCGGCAGCAACAATTTTTTTGTTCCCGGTAGTGTTTTTGCTCTATACTTTTCGTGTAGACAGGGGATTGTTGATTTTTTTAGTTTTGTTATCGGTTTTTTTGTTTAATGGGGTTTATTATTATCATTTCAGTCTTAATCCTGAACTGTATCAAGGCAGTTTATCGCTTTCTCCGATATCTCATGTTTTTAAAAGTTTTTACATTCTTTTTGCCGGTTTTTTGTGTGTGTATCTTCAGCATTCTATTACAATTTTTATTGATAAATTAATGACTGTTTTTGATGAAAAAACAAAAGTTGACACTGAATATCGTATAGAACAGGAAAAGTCGAAGTATATTCAGAAGTTGGTTGAACACGAACGTATTCAAAATAAAAATTTAGAAAAAATTGTTCAGGAGCGAACAGAAGAACTAACAAAGGCAAATACGCAATTATTGAAATTGCAAAAAGAGAATTTACAGTCGCAGTTTGAAGTTCTTAAACAACAGGTTAATCCGCATTTTCTGTTCAACAGTTTAAATGTTCTTACTTCTCTCATTAAAATAGACGCAGATCTCGCTGAAACATTTACCGAGCAACTGTCTAAAGTGTATCGGTATGTTTTGGAAAATAAAGATAAAGATATTGTTCCTCTCAGAGTTGAAATGGAGTTTTTGCATGCGTATATATTTTTGCTGAATATTAGATTTAAAGATAAAATTTTTGTGAATATTACTGTTAATGATTCATTTTCTGAAATGAATGTGGTGCCGCTTGCTCTCCAATTATTATTGGAAAATGCGATAAAACATAATTCTTTTTCTAAAAAAAGCCCCTTATATATTGATATACACGTGAGTGATGATATGTATCTGGTTGTTGCAAATAATTTGCAGAACCGCGAAAATCAAATGGTTTCTACCGGTGTGGGGCTCGAAAATATACGAAAGAGGTATGAATTGGTATCACAAAAAAATCCTGTTTTTCAAATGAAAGATGACAAATTTGTGGCTCAGATTCCCTTATTGGCAAACGAACGAAATGTGTAATAATAGAACAAAAAAAACAATATGAGAGTAGTTATAATTGAAGATGAAGCATTAGCTTCGGAGCGTTTGAAGAAAATGATACTCAGCTACAATGCAGATATTGATATTGCGGCACAACTCGAATCTGTAGAAGAATCTGTCGAATGGTTGCGTAACAATGCACACCCCGAGCTTATATTTTTAGATATTCACTTAGAGGATGATTTGAGTTTCGCAATATTTGAAAAAATTGAGGTAAAGAGTTCAATAATTTTCACCACCGCCTTTGATGAATATGCTATACAAGCTTTTAAGCTGAGAAGTATAGATTACTTGCTTAAACCAATTATTCAGGAGGATTTAGAAGCTGCATTGCGTAAATATTCCGAAATGCGTTCGGAATTAAATTCAAGTACCGATTTGCATACGTTATATGATTTAATAGTTCAAAAAAATAATACGTATAAAGAACGATTTTCCGTGCAAATTGCGAATAAAATTAAAACATTTAATACCGAAGATATTGCTTATTTTCGGAGCGAAGGAGGATATACCACTGCCTATTTGCATTCGGGAAAATCCTTCTGTGTTGATTCCAGTTTAGATGCACTTTCGAAAGACATGAATCCGAAGCACTTTTTTAGAATAAATCGTCAAATGCTTGTGAGACTCACTGCAATTAAAGAAGTACATGTGTATGCAAAAAGTCGTTTAAAGCTCGATATCGAACCTTCACTTGATGATGCAGTGTATGTGAGTCTTGACAAGGTTTCGGTATTTAAAAAATGGTTGGAAGGTAATTAGTGTCTGTACAAAAAGTTTCAATAAAAATTATTTTATCATTATAACAAACATTAAAAATGAAAGCAATAGGAAAAATAAAACTTTTTATTCTGTTTACGTTTATTTTGAGTTATGTGAGTGCAGGATTATTTTATATTTTTGGTGGTACATATGATAATACAAGTGGCGTTGTACTTGCTTCGGTGTACATGTTTATTCCATCAATATCGGTTATTTTTATTCAAAAAGTTGTGTGTAAGGAGCCGATATTTAAATCATTTTTTGTTTCATTTAAATAGAATGTTTGGTTTTTTGTTGCTGGGTTTTTTCCAATCGTTTTGAGTTTGTCTACATTTGGTATTAGCTTATTGTCTTCCTAGGTGCACTATTCCCCGGAACTGGCCGGAAGGTTCGAGCGTTTCTC
>CAZLCY010000033.1:8425-16047 GCA_964558075.1 uncultured Bacteroidales bacterium | reverse complement strand
TACCGGTGTATTTATTTCATGAGAAATACCGGCGACCAAACTACCTAAAGCTGCCATTTTCTCAGATTCAACTAATTTGTTTTGAGCAGATTGCAATTTTTCGAGAGTACGTGAAAGTTCATTCTTTTTTGCCTCAAGTTCTTTACTTTGTTCTATTACCTCATCGCGTTGCTGAGTAAACTCCTCCTTCTGTTGCTCAATATAATTTTTCTGTTTTTTTATTTCAGACTCCGCACGTTTCAAATCAGTAATATCCGCATCTATCATTACAAGACGACTAATGTTACCGGAATCGTCAAAAATAGGTGTGAGCGTTACATTCACCCATATCTCATCATGTGTTTTCGTTGTGGTTTGCAAATCATAATTAACCGTCGTTTTGCCGGAAACACACTGTGCAAATGCATCTTGAATATATTGTGGCGTAGAATCACTTATCATATTAGGACTTACCCGTTGGCGAAATTCCTCTAAATTATATCCAAACATTTTTATAAACGCATCATTAATCCACTCGAAATTTCCGGCATTATCCATAATAATGATTGCATTATCGGTATTGCTCGCCACAATCGACAATTTCTCAAACTCCAGATTTGAAGCAATAAGCGTGTGTGATTGTTCTTCGATAATTGCATTTTGCTTTTCGATTTCAATATTATGTTGTTCCAATTGAGAAGTCGCACGTTTTTTTATACGATACCTGTTATATATTAAAAGAACCACACCCACAATAAAAATAATACCTATAATAATAGCATAAATCATCATTTTTTGAGCCTTTCTCTGCTCCTCAACAGTTTGGATTTCAGTTTGTTTAATAGCAAAATTATAATCTGCCAACAATTTCTGCATTTTTATTTCCCGTTCAAGACTGGCAGCTTCCACACGATTTTCCTGATATTTAACATGAGATTCCGTAATTTGACTAACCTCATCTTGAGATAAAACGGAAAAAGAATACGTAACAAATTCCTCAAAATAGTGCAAGGCAAGATTCTCATCACCTTTTGCATCATAAATATCCGAAGCAGTACGACATACATCGGCATACACATTTTTCTGTGCATCATTCTGAGACAAACCTAAGGCCAGTTTAATATACTCTTCGGACACAACCACATCATTTTGCTGAAGATAAACACGTGCAATATTGTGCAAACTAACTGCCTGACCGGTCGAGTCACCAATTTCTTGTTTAATTGACAACGATTGATGATACAAGTTTAAAGCAGCATCATATTGTCCGGCATAAAAACGTGCATTTCCTTTATTATTAAAATGTATAGCCTTTACCTTTTGGTTACTTATCGAATCTGTTAATGAATCAACTTCCGATAAAAAATCGAATGCCTTATCAAATTGTTTTTGATGCAAAAGCACAACACAAATATTATTATATGACGCAACTATTTCATTTTTATTATCAGTAATTTTGTCGTACTCCAAAGCCTTTGAGTAATATACATAGGCACTGTCATAAACTTCAGTTTCAAAAAAAGTTAAACCGATATAATACAAACACTCGGCACTTTTTTCTGTGTCATTCATTTTTTTATACTCATCAAGAGCAGCAGAAAAAAAACGACGTGCCTGCATGTAGCGATATGAGTTAAAAAAAATAAATGCAATATTAGTATTCAATCCTGCAATTTGGCTAAAATCGGGTACCCGTAAGGATTCATACTCTTTAATAGCTTTTTGATATAATTGTATTGCTTTATGCTGTTGTCCTCTAAGATACGAAAGCGTTGCCTGATGTTCAATACACAAAGCTTTTTCGAGAAGTGCATCTGCCGAATCATAATAAGCAATTGCATAATCAAAATACACAAAAGCTTTTTGCAGAGAATCATCATTATTATTGTACGAATTAACCATGACATATCCGGTATTGTAGAACATATCGGCAATTGCCCGTTTATCGTCAGATTGCATAACTTTTGCAACATCTTTCGAATGAACAACGTCGCCTTTTTTATTGGTAATAACAAGTGTATCGACAGAAAAAGTCGGAAATGAATATGTAGGAGACGCATACGCCAACAGTGCACCTAAAACAAAAAGAGTTATTTTTCTCATGTATCTATATAATTACATTTGCAAACCTATCACAACAATATCATCAAGTTGAGAGGTGTCTCCTTTCCAGGATTTAAAAACTTGAGCTATATATTTCTTTTGTTCTTTCATGTTCGTGTTTTGTGCCTCAAATATAGCATTTTTAAATCTATTCAACGTAAATTTTTTATTTTCTTCTCCCCCAAACTGATCAAGAATGCCATCGGAATACATATACAGGCGATCGCCTTTGTGCAGTTGAAACGTTTTTTGTGAGTATTCGGGAGGGTTAAGCATCGCAAAAAAACCTCCGATAGAAGCCATATCACCTTCTATAATCTCCAAAGAATTATCACGAACCAGCAATGCACTATGATTTGCCAAAGATAGTGTAATTGAATGCGTTTGAGTATTAATCTTACATATAGAAATATCCATACCGTCAGATTGAGCATCTTCCGAACGGGAATGTTTTGTAAGTGCATCAATAATACCTTTATTCAATTCGGTAAGAATATCTTCGGGCTCCAGAATATGTTTCGATAGAATAATTTCATTCAACATTGTTGTGCCAATCATAGACATAAATGCTCCGGGTACCCCATGACCGGTGCAATCTGCTGCCACAATATAATGTTCGTGTTCCGACTCCGAACACATCCAATAAAAGTCGCCGCTCACCACATCTTTTGGTTTAAAAAACACAAAAGATTCCGGAAAAATATCCTTAATTATTTCATCGGCAGGTAAAATTGAACGTTGAATTTTTTCTGCATACAAAATACTGTCTGTTATTTTTTTCTTTTGAGCCTCAATCATTGCTGTACGCTCAATAACCTTTTGTTCCAAATCCTGACGAAACGATTCAATAATCATAATAGCATTATACGAGCGAATACTTGAAAGCACCGTCGTAAAAATAGTATCATCTGTTAAATCAGTTTTCGTTTTATAATCATTTATTTCGTACTGAAGAATAACATCTTTTTTGGGTGCATAGCCGGGCTGTCCGGTCCAAAGCACCACCCGAATAAAATGATTGTGCAGTTCGTTGCGAATATAACCGACAAAATCTAAACCCGCATGACTTGTTTCCATAACAACATCAAGCAAAATAAGAGCTATATCCTCATTATGAATCAAAATCTCTTTTGCTTGCTCAGCAGAATACGCATCCAAAAACTGTATTCGTTTATTTTCGAACACAAAATTATTCAATGCCAATTTTATAGCAGAATGAATATCCTGCTCATCATCTACAATTAACACTTTCCACGAATCATCGTTGTCTTGTTGAACGGTTTCTTCGTCTTCATCAGCAAATAACGAATCAAAACCTTCTTCATCTTCAACCATAGCAAATTATTTTTTATTTCTCACCCATGCAAGATAATAAAAAATTATAGCTTTTTTCTACTAAAACAAAAAAGATATTGGAAGAATAAAATATTTTTTAAACACAAAGCAACTTCTGATGTGAAAAATATAATAATGTCACGTCTACTATGCATACTTGCTTTTGTCATACACAGCATAATTGTTTATCTGGAACAAAAGCTTTGCATTTCAGAACTGAAAAGCTGTCAATTTATTTTTCTTCATAATAATTAACATTTAAATATTGGGAAAGATATATACCTATTTCGTTTATTTTCGGATATTCGTCATCATGCAGTATTTTTATTGCACTATTTTTTTTTGTTAAAATATACAACACATATGAATTATTATCAGAAAATTCTGTTGAAACTCCAATTTGTATTTTTGTTATTATAGCTTTTATTTCATTAAAAGGTATTTTCGATATTGAATTAAAATTAATTAAATTTTTATCTAAATCAACTGAACATATTTTCATCTTTTGTTTTGAATTGTAAATATATGCAAATCCAATAGCTGTAAGTATAAATCCCGGTGTAAATAACATTGCAATTACCGCAAAACTTTTAAGATTTTGATTACTAACAAAAAGCCATGTTATAATTATTCCTAATACTATATACGTAATTCCCCAGAAATTATAGAATTTTTTATTTGATTTAATAATTATTTTATTTGTATTAAATTCTTTATAAAGAATTCTATTTCCAACTTCATAATAAAAATGTTTATTTTCCATGTACAGCTTATTCCAAAGGTCAGTTACTTCTGTAACCTCTCGCCATTTCCTTTATTTTCAATAATTTCCTCAATTAAAATATCATCAATAACGGGAATAATATCAGTTTTTTTTTATCGTCAGCATCCAAAACAACTTCTTCGTTTCGATACATTTCTTGTGCTTTAGCAACCGCTTCGTTCTATGTGTCTACCTCAATACGTATCTTTCTTGACAAAATTTCCTGAATTTCTATTTCATATGTTTTCATATTGTGCGTTTTTAAATTTTTCTCGTTTAATGAATACATCAAGAATAAAAATACATTTTTTTTTCTGACTACGAAAAAATCCCCAAACTTTAAATCTGCGTGTGTTTTCTAAAATAACCCCTGCCTTTTATAAACCCATAGATTTAGTTCAACCGGAAATTTTCGCTCGGTATTGTATGATGGCTGAATTCATAGTTATTACCTGCCGTATTTTTTTATTTTTATCAAATTATTAGCATATATGATAATTTGTTGGTATATTTGCAAAATATAAGTTTCTCAATTATGGTCAGATGGAACGATAAAGTCAAACGAATTCTTAAATCTGAACTTGTCAGGCGTGGCATATCAAATGCAGATTTGGCTATTCTATTAAATGGAATAGGCATACATGAAACAAAAGCAAGTATTGATAGTAAAATCAGTCGGGGAAGTTTTAGTGCTTGTTTTTTTATACAATGTCTTTTTGTTATTGGTTGTTCAAAAATTGAAATTGAAGAAATTCATTCATCCTTATCGATTGCAGCTGAACCTGATATCGAATACAATAAAAAAATTAGCAATGGAAAATAATACAGTAAAATTCATTGATTTGTTTGCAGGACTTGGTGGAATAAGGCTTGGTTTTGAAAACGTACTTGAAAGCCTAGGATATAAAACGGAATGTGTAATGACTTCCGAAATAAAACCATACGCTGTCAAAACATTGAAACACAATTTCAAACAAGATTTTTTAGCTGGGGACATTTTTGAGCTAAGAAGTGAATTTATACCTGATTTCGATTTTTTACTTGGTGGTTTTCCTTGCCAACCATTTAGTTCAGGAGGAAAGAGGCAAGGATTCCTTGATACAAGAGGTACATTATTTTTTGAAATAGAGCGCATATTAAGAAGCAAAAAACCATATGGTTTTATACTTGAAAATGTAGAAGGTCTTGTTAAACATGATTTAGGAAACAAAAATGATAAAATAGGTAGAACATTAACAACAATTTTACACACACTTGAAAATGATTTAGGATACAATGTTACTTGGAAAGTTTTTGATTCAATTGAATTTGGACTACCTCAGTCGCGAAAAAGAATTTTTATTGTAGGTACAAAAACTAGAAAAATTGATTTAAATGGGAATGAGTCAAGATTTACAAAACTTGAAAGCATACTCGAAAAAGGACTTAATACTATAAAATCGGATTTTGTTGATAAACTCTTATCGCATTTTGATATACAAGATTTATACGGAAAATCAATAAAAGATAAAAGAGGAGGCGACAACAATATACATAGTTGGGATATAGGTCTAAAAGGTGAAGTTACAAAAGAACAAAGCATTCTTCTAAACAAACTTTTCAAAGAAAGACGTAAAAAACAATGGGCTATTGAAATTGGCATAGATTGGATGGATGGTATGGCTTTGACCCTCGAACAAATTAACACTTTTATAAATAAACCCGAAAACGAATTAAAATTTATGCTTGATGATTTAGTAAAAAAGGGTTATTTAAAATTTGAACATCCTAAAAAGCTTATCAAAGAGCAAACAGATAATGGCATAAAAACCTATCGAGATTATGATACATCAAAACCTAAAGGTTATAATATTGTAACAGGTAAATTAAGTTTTGAAATAAATAAAATACTTGACCCAAATAATATTGCACCAACTTTAGTAGCAACAGATATTTCCAGACTTGCGGTTCCAGATGGAAATGGGCTAAGACGTCTCACTATTCGCGAAGGTCTTCGTTTATTTGGTTATCCAGAATGGTACGAAATACCAGCTAAGGAATATGACGCTTTTGATTTATTAGGAAACACTGTTGCTATCCCAGTTGTTGAATTTATAGTTAATAAAATAGCAGAAGTAATGATATTGGAAAAAAATCATTTTACAATTAGGGAAATACCAGTATGTGCCTCATAATTTTTTAATACTTTTTTAAGCCAATGACCATTTGCATGTCTTGTTTGAGGGTATTGATATCTAGTCTCATTCAATGCTGATAAAAAATCTTCTTTTGAATCAAACGGTTTAAATTTTGTTCTTTCTGAATACCATGTGCTTGGGCGAAGATTGTATTACTTGTTTCTTTTCCTGAACTTTTATAGGATATGTTCCACTTGGACATGAAAGCTCCCAAATCTTTTTCAACCAAATATTTTTTATTGACAGACGGCTACCATGCATCTGATATGCCAGTATTAAATAATGAGAGTCGATTCGATAAGCATTTTCAAGTAATGAATTACAATAAGAGTCAAAATTTGCTAAATCAAAACCAGGACCTCTATCCCAATCAAATGATTTAACCTCCAATAATCCTATTTTATGGTTTTGCATGTCTAGTAAAAAATCGGGGAATGTTTGCGAATTTGTATTTTCTTCAAATTCAATATTTTCTCTTGTCATCCATGCTTTCAACCATTCTTGTAGCAAATTTCCAATAGTATCCTTGGTTTCTACTGAAATGGTTAAATCTTTAAGTGTAAAATTTATTACACCTGTTTCTCCAATAATTTTATAATCATTTACAAGCTTATCAAAAAGCTGCTTTGCTGTAAGTTTCATCTATTTTTCATGTTTAAATCACAAAATTAAGTTTTTCTCTCGATTTTACACTATCCTCGTTTTAAATATAGCAGGTGGCTAGTTATATCCACCACTGTTAATATTACCAATATCTGCACAGGTTTTCTTTTTCAGTAAATGAGTGAAATAACTGTTTTTTTATGAATATATCATTCTCAAAAGTAGCAAAAAATTTCATATATCATGTATGAATAATAAAAAACACATGTGTGTATTGCTCCTATTCTACTTATTCTTGACACAGTCGTGTTTTTGTAAGCTTCCCATTATTCACTTTAATTGTGCAATAACTATTCAATTGTCATTAATTCAATTAAATTTTTATATTCTCTAAAACTTTTATCTAAATCGACATCCACATATTTAATTTTATTATACGTATCCATATAAAAAGCACCAGCAATTTCTCTTTCAAAATCAAAATATATCGTACTAGCAATTGTTAATTTATGACATTTATCAACAAACACAATTATCATAAAATATGTCTTATCAGATAATTCATTATTGGGGTCAAGTCTTATATTTTTTTTACATGCCAAAACCATATTAATTGTATCTATTTCAAAGTTCCATTGATTAATAAATTTTGAAGACTCTGT
>CAZLCY010000033.1:0-8415 GCA_964558075.1 uncultured Bacteroidales bacterium | reverse complement strand
GTATTATAATCGTATATCAAATTCTCAAAAAAAACATATCCATATTCATTGGGCAATGTGTCAAAATGTAAAACAATTGAATCATAAGGGAACGCAAGTGATGTATCAAGATTCATTTTAGAATCAGATATTAAATTCTCAAAAGGTGTACGTTTATCTGTTGAATTGCAACCTAAGAGCACAGTTAAAATTATGATTCTTATATATTTTACTGTTCGTTTCATTTTTTAATTGAATAAAAACTAACTTTCGTCCGCCACAAGAATCCTTTCTTGTGGTTCATACCAAAAGCAATATACGATTTATTTTCAAACAATTATTTCGTTAATACCCCTATTATTTTCCGTCCGAAATTTGTGCAAAAAATTCATCTTTGTAAGTATCGCCCACGGGCACTCGTTTGCTGCCGAAAACAATTCTGTTTCGTTCAATTTTTTCAATGGCGGAGAGTGATACAATATATGATTTATGCACCCTGACAAATTGATTATCGGGAAGTTTTTTCATAATTGCTTTTATATTGAGCAATGTCATAATCATACCTTGAGTAGTATAAATTTTCACGTAATCTTTAAGTCCTTCAATGTACAATATATCATTAAAGTTTATCTTTACTGTCTGGTATTCAACTTTCACAAATATATAATCACGATTTTTGTCCGGTTTGTGATTATGCAATTTTTGCAAATCTTTCACTTTTGTAACTGCTTGCAAAAAGCGTTCAGGCGATATTGGTTTGAGCAGATAATCAACTGCATTTTTCGCAAAACCTTCTACGGCATAATCGGAGTATGCGGTAGTGAAAATAATGTATGGTTTCTGTTCCAGAGTATCCAACAATTTCATGCCACTAATGTCGGGCATCTGAATGTCCAAAAACATAAGGTCGACCGTATGTTCCTGAAGTGCTGCCGAAGCTTCATACGCATTTTTACATTCAGCAACAAGCTGTAAAAATGAAATTTTAGATGTATATTCAACCAGAATATCACGTGCCAGAGGTTCGTCATCAACAATTATACAAGTAATCATATTGAATGGTTTAGAAGTAATGTAACCTGAAAAATCTGTTTTTCCTTGGAAATCGTTAAATTAAATTTTTGCGGATATAATAATTCGAGTCGTCGTTTCACATTTTGTATTCCTACGCCGGAAGTTATATCTTTTTGTGTTTTTTCGGTAAATGAGTTCCTGACAATTAACTCTACTGTGTCGTCTGTAATAAATAGCTGTATATCAATATGTGTTTTTTCGTCGCTCAACGTACCGTGTTTAAAGGCGTTTTCAATAAAAGGAACTAATATAAGCGGTGCAATTGTAATAGATTTTTCAGTTTGATTATATATTTCAAAATGTATAGCATCCGTTTGTCCCAAACGAAGTTTTTGGAGGTCGATATAATTTTGCAGATATTGTATTTCTTTGTCAATATTCACAAATTTCTCAACTGTATCGTAAGTCATATATCGCAACAAATCAGACAATTTCAGTATTACAGGTGGCAATGCATCTGATTTTTTGAGAGAGAGCGAGTAAATACTGTTTAACACATTAAACAAGAAATGTTGGTTAATCTGCGATTTCAAAAATGTAAGTTCAGAACTTAATCGTTCTGTTTCGAATTCTTTAATTCGTTTTTCACGATTGTTATAGTTTACTGCATACCCATATACCGAGCTTATTGCAATAGTAATTAAAATAATTATAGTCAAAAAACCGGGTCGTGGTTTGTAGTATCGTTTATGAATGCGATATTCTGATTTTGAAGAACGATACTCGCTTATTGATTCGGAATCTTGCTTTTTGGGTGCATTTTCATAAAACTCTCTTCCGGGTTTGGAAAAAAAATTCTTTTTCACTGCACTTCCTGCATATGAACCGCCGATAAGTATTGTAAGAATAATTGCAAAATAAATCAGGTATTTTTTGGTAATAAGAAATCGGGGCACAAAAAACAATGCATTTGTGTAAAACAACATTATCAATAAAAGTAATTCTATACTACGCGAAATAATTATGTTTGTATTTGATGGTATACCATACAATAACTGTGGCATAAAAAAGAAAAAAATCCAAAAACAGCAATGAATAAAAATGGTTACATTTTTTTTAATGTGTTTCTGAATAGTAAAAGATTTTTTCATACAATGTAATTTTCCCCAAAGATACAATTCTTACTAAAGCTTTCCACAATGTACTATACAAATAGGGTATTTTAATAGATAAACAAAGATTTAAAAAAAAAAAATCGGTTGCACGTTGTTTAATACAAAAAATTATATACTTTTGTCGTGCAACTTAACACAAAAACAACACTAAACTAATAGTATTTTTATGAAGAAAAATTCAAGCTTGCTCCTGTATATTCAAAAAATCGGATATATACTTTTTTTGGTAATTTTTTGCACTTCGTGTATTGATGATATGAATTTAGGATTCAATGATACGGATGAAAAACAAAAAATTATAGTATCTGAATACGACATAGAAAACAAGGAAAAGAAAGAATTATTACGCTTCACCAATCCTTCTCAAAAACCGTTTGTTCGCTACTTCAACCACGCCAATAAAAAAGTAATTGCTCACAATAACACTTTTTATTTTATAGACTACAAAGGAATAATCGAAGAGGTTCAGTTAGACTCACTCACAATCGATAATGACAGTTATTTTGACATTTCACCGGACAATCGCGAATTACTGTTTGCGGCTCCGGTACCATCGGCACTAAACAGCACAAGCATCACAAAAAAGAAAGGTTTATATGTATATGATTTAAAAGATAATACCCTGTCGTTACTTGTTGCAGAAACTGATAAAAACATATTGTTTCCCTCATATTCACACAGTGGTTCTCATATTGTATATACGCAAAAGGAAAATGCTATATCACAATTAGTCATTATGAATATACAAACGAAGAAAAAAACAGTTATTTCTGCACAAGATTCCGAAACAATTGAGTATGGAATGTTCGCAGAAAACAACAATACAGTTGTTTATTATGCCTCGCCACATTCTCTCTATGAATATGACCGGGCGACAGAAACTAAAAGATTACTCATTGAAAACAAAAAAATCTCTCACAGCGATATCAGAAGCGAATATCCTGTTTTTAATATTTCGAGAAACTGTGTGTTTTATTCTGCCTTGAGTGAAGATTCACTCGCACACGAATTGTATAAATTTGATTGCACAAACAACAGACATCAGAAATTATTATACGGAAAAAAACCAATGTCGGTAGAAGACAACAACATTGTGTACATCAAAAAATTATGCACACACAATTGTAAAGACAAAATCATGTTTTACAATGAAACAGAAAATATTGAAATATCTGAAGGAAGCTACGCAATAATGTCCAAAAATCGTAAATACATATTGTTTATTTCTCAGTAATAAGAAATAAAAAAAAGACCGAAAAAATCGGTCTTTTTAAACATTCATCATATAAAATTTAGTAAGATTTTGTATCTACGCTAAAAATTTTAACGATTGTAACCACCTGATCGGCTTTCACGAGGGTTTGCTTTTTTAACAACAATTGTTTTTTCTTGAAAATCAGTGTTGTCTAAGGCATCAATAGCTGACTGTCCTGAATCGTCATCAGACATTTCAACAAATCCGAAACATTTAGAGTTACCTGTTTCGCGATCCATAATGATTTTAGCTGAAGAAACTTCGCCATACTGGCTGAATAAATTTGCTAAGTCGTCACTTGTTGTATGAGAACTAAGCTTTGCAATAAAAATGTTCATGTAAAATAAAAATAAAAAATTTGTAATTATACAAATATAGAACTATACTTGGAATAAAAATGGTTTTTGAAGATTTTTTAACTACTTGACTCTTAATTTTTTTGATAAAAATATGATAGCTGTGAATTTCCGATTTTTTCTTCATGAGAAAAAACTCCTGAAATGCTTGGTGCAGGAATTCCTGCATGAAAATATCCCGGACCGGTAAAAATTCGTGCTTCATCCCACAATTTTTTATTTATTAAATCTTGTAGAATAATATACCCACCCTCAATTATAATTGACTGAATGTTACGCATGTACAAATCTGCAAATAACTCTTTCCACAAATTATCTTTATGAGAAACAGGAACATATTCAAGATTATGCGAAGATTCCGGTGGATTGAGCGAAAAAATAATTGTAGGCACACTATGATCCTTTACATACAAATTCTCCGGCAATCGATTATGCAAATCAATAGTTACACGAAGCGGATTGTTTCCCGAAACCAATCGGGCAGTTAACTGAGGATTATCAATATCGGCAGTATTAGTACCCACAAGAATTGCTTGTTCCTGTATACGCCAGGTATGAACAAGCTTTTTCCCAATTTCATCGGTTATCCACACCCCTTTCTTTTGAGATTTAAGATGCGGAGCCTGATCTATAAATTTATCTTGTGTCTGAGCCCATTTAAGAATAATGTAGGGTCGTTTTTGTTCCATAAAGGTAAAAAAACGACAATTCAATTTTCGTGCTTCTTTTTCAAGCACACCAACTTCAACATCAATACCGGCTTGTCTCATTTTAGCAATCCCCTTTCCCGAAACTTCAGGATTAGAATCTGCACACGCAATTACCACACGCTTGATTTTATGTCTGATAATTGCATCCGAACAGGGTGGTGTTTTGCCATAATGCGAACAGGGTTCGAGATTTACATACAAAGTGCTTTCCGATAATAAATCAGTACGAGTAACGGAATTAAGTGCAATAATTTCTGCATGAGCTTCGCCGGCTTTGCGATGATATCCTTCTCCAATAATAGTATCATTACACACAATCACACAACCAACCATTGGATTTGGATAGGTATTGCCAAATGCTTTCCGAGCAAGCTCTAAGCACATATGCATATATTTTTTATCACTATTTATATCTCCCATACATAATCTTAATGTACATTTGTGCATCAATTTTAAGCACAATGACAATTCAGGATGTAAAAATAGAATTTCAAACGAGACTGGACAAAATTTATGTTAAAAAAGAACAAGAGTCATTACGCTCCCTGTTTTTGGAACATATCAATATATCTCAAACCGATTGTGTTCTTCGTCCGGAAACAACATTAAACAAACAACAAATACAAAAATGTGCTGATGTACTGACTCGTTTGGAAAAACACGAACCAATTCAATACATATTAGGATATTCATATTTTTATGATCTTATGTTTGACGTAAATCCATCGGTACTCATTCCCCGACAAGAAACAGAATTACTGGTGCATACTATTATTCAACATCATTCTCAGAATGCCGAAACAATTTTAGATTTATGTACCGGTAGCGGTTGCATTGCAATAAGCCTTGCACACAAACTCCCAAAATCGGAAGTACATGCAATAGATATTTCAGAAAAAGCTCTTCGCTGTGCACAACACAATGCAGACAAACACAAAACAAAAGTACATTTTTCACAACACGATATATTACACACAAACACACATTCTGCATTACCGGAATGTTCAATTATTGTAAGCAATCCGCCTTATGTACGTCAATCAGAAAAGGAATATATGAACGCAGATGTATTACAATATGAACCGGGATTAGCATTATTCGTATCCGACAGTGAACCATTACAGTTCTACGATGCAATTGCAGAAATCGGCACATCCCGTCTCAAAAAAAATGGCCATATATATTGCGAAATAAATGAAGCATTCGGGAAAGAAGTTATGGAAATTTTTTCACAAAAAGAATATAAAGAAGTACATTTGATTCATGATTTACATGACAAAGATAGATTTGTTCATGCAATTAAAAAATAAAAGAAATGAAAGAAGCAATAGAAAAAGCACTCGAAAAAATACCGGTACCGGGAGAAAAACGAAATATTTTTGAAGCCGGTTTTCTAAAAAAAATACGCAAAGAAAATAATGAACTATTCATTTTGTTAGAAATGCCATATGCTTACGAAAAATACCGTCAGGCACTTATTCCAACAATTAAAGACAGCATAAAACGAGACCTTAATTACACACAGGATATTACCATAGAAATTGATATTACCAAAGCAAACAAAAGCACTGCACCGGGAGGCATTTCGCAAGTAAAACACGTTATTGCCGTAGCTTCAGGAAAAGGTGGAGTGGGAAAATCTACAGTAAGTGTAAACCTAGCCTTATCGCTTGCTCGTCTTGGATATTCGGTTGGATTGCTTGATGCTGACGTGTTTGGCCCCTCCATTCCCAAAATGTTGGGAGCAGAAACAGAGCGTCCCCTGATGCAAAAAACCGAGACATCTGAATTTATTATTCCTATAGAAAAATATGGTATTAAAATGCTTTCTATCGGTTTTTTTGTGAAAGATTCGGATGCCCTTGCATGGCGTGGACCTATGGCAGGAAATGTGCTTAAACAATTAATTCAAGATGCAGATTGGGGTGAATTAGACGTTATGGTAATTGACATGCCTCCGGGAACAAGTGATATTCAATTAACACTTGCACAAACAATAGACATTTCGGGGGCAGTAATGGTTAGCACCCCACAAGATGTTGCCTTGATAGACGTAAAAAAAGGAATTAATTTCTTTCAAAAAGAAAAAATTGAAGTTCCTATTCTCGGAATTGTAGAAAATATGGCATGGTTTACACCGGAAGAATTACCAAACAATAAATACTATATTTTTGGCAAAGGTGGTGCACATAAATTAGCAGATGACATGAACATTCCATTTCTCGGCGAAATACCACTCGTACAAAGCATTCGCGAAAATGGCGATGCAGGAAGCCCTTCGGCTCTCCAAGAAAATAGCATTGTAGGAAATCTGTTTTTAGAAATTGCACAAAAAATAACAGATAAAATACTTATTAATTAATATCTGTCATTAGTGTCCGGTAAAAATTTTAAAACCGGGCAGTACGTTTTATAGTACCACCCGGAATGTCTACTTTTGAGTTTCGACACAAAAGAGTTAGATGCGGGTAAAAGTACAATTTTGCGGAAACTTAGCGTCAACTTGTCCAAATAGAAAAAAATGAGCACCTCAAACCAATTTACTATTAGGATTACCAGTTTCGTCCATTTATTTTTAATTTTTATATACTGTATTATAATATTTGTTTTTTGAGAGTATTACATAAAATAGTAATTTTGTAAAAAATAATTACGCATGAATATATCTAGGTCGCAAAAAAATATCCTTACAATACTCGAAGAACAGATAAAAGAATTTGTTGTAAGTTCGAGAAATAAAACTTATCAGTACATAAACAATGAGCTTTTACAGACCTATTGGAGAATAGGAAAAATAATTGTAGAGCAAGAAACCGCCAATAAAATTGACGAGCAAACAGCACGCTCATTAATCCTTGATTTATCAAAGCGATTAACAAAATTGCTTGGCAAGGGTTTTTCTCGTTCCAATCTGTTTAATATGAGGCGTTTTTATATGTTTTATTCCAATGTCCAGACACTGTCTGGACATCTTAGCTGGTCGCATTATTGTGAGTTGATTTGGCTGGAAGATGCTGACAAACGCTCATTTTACGAAAAAGAAAGCATCAATTCAAATTGGAGTGTGAGAGAGTTACAACGTCAAATAAACAGTTCTTTGTTTGAAAGATTGGTGCTGAGTGATGGGAAAGCAAATAAAAAGACGGTACTAAAATTATCAAAGCAGGGGCAAATGCTCGAAACGGCAACAGATGCAATAAAAGACCCATATGTTTTTGAATTTTTAGGAATCCCGGAAAAGAAACCTATTTTAGAGAAAGAACTAGAATTAAAACTAATTCGGCATATTGAAGATTTTTTACTAGAACTTGGTAAAGGCTTTATGTTTGTAGGTTCTCAGCAACGTATTACAATTGGGAATAAACACAACTACATAGACATGGTATTTTATAATAAGATACTGAAAGCATATGTTTTAATAGATTTAAAAACCAGAAAGCTAAAACACACAGATGCAGGTCAGATGAATGCATATTTAAATTACTTTAAAACAGAAATTAATGAACATACGGATAATGTACCCATAGGAATTATTTTGTGTGCATCAAAAGACGATATTGAAGCAGAATATGCTTTAGGAGGATTGACAAATCAGGTATTTGCATCTACTTACGTACTTTATTTGCCCGAAAAAGAATCACTTGTAAAAGAAGTAGAAGCGGTTTTAAAAAAAAGTAAATAACCCAAATATAAATTTCCACATCTCTTTTAACTATCGAGTGAACCTTTAGCTCAATGAAGTTAATTCTTTCGCATTTGTTTTAGCAATTATACCGGAATTATTGATATGTTTGTTTTGCTGTAGAACCGAAATTTGCGTTAGCACATGAGCTCAACGACTAAAAGGAGTTAAAAAAAGAAAATAATTTATTATATTGCATATCCAATGCAAACAAAACTAACCATAACAGCCAATACTTTTTCGG
>CAZLCY010000032.1:0-17021 GCA_964558075.1 uncultured Bacteroidales bacterium | reverse complement strand
GTTTCTCCGTCAAAAGCAACGTCTACACCTGTTGTGTTATCGCCATATGTTGCTATTGTTATGCTTGAACCTTTTAGTGAGCCACCTTTGGTACTCGCACTTGATTCTAGTTTAGAAAACGCAATAGTTCCGCTAGCTTCAATTTTTCCTGAATTTATATCAACATAATCATCCTGATATACAATTGTTGTAGAGCTTGCCGAAATGTTGCCGTCGACATATATATTTGCATGCTCGCCAATTTCTACAGTAGTCGGCCAATTCATGGTAGCTCCCGATTCAATAGTTATTTCGGAATTGAGTTCAATATTTTCGTTAACGGTAAGTGTTCCCCCGCTTTGTGCCGTAACCGTACCTGAAGTTTCAATGTCAATATTTGCTGTTACTGTATTGGTGTTGCAAATGACAATATTATCTGTTGTGCTTGGATAGGAGCTCGCCTCAGCACCGCCACATCCCTCGGTTGACCATGTTGAAGTGGAGTTCCAGTTTCCGTTTGTTCTCGAATAATAAGTAATTACCGTTGTTGCAATAATTGTTTGTGTTCCTCCTGCAGATATACTGCCTGATTTACTGTTGCATCCTGAAATTGTAATGTCTCCCGTAGCAATTGAAGAAACAGCAATGGTATTACTTGTTGTTGATAGTGCAGAAATGTCTGTTGTAATCCAAAAATAACCGGTACTTCCTGATGTGATTGTTTGAGATAAACTCGAAAATGTGTGAGAGCCGGTACCTAAGCCTGAAGTAATGTTGCTTCCAATTTGTGAAGCACCGGAAAGGTTGTCGGAAGTATTATACCATAGTTGAAATTTTGAAACATCTGCAGCATCATATGTGCCTGTTGTGGTAAAGTCAATATCTGTAATTGTTGCGTCGTTTGATGTGACAGCCAAAGTGAAAGCAGAGAGAACATGTTCTGATGTCCCTTGTTCCACATCGTTTGCGGAAACTTGACTGGCAGAAGCAAGAGTGATTTCCGGTTCGGCAGAAACGCTTCCGCTATTTGATAAATCTTGTTGTGTTGCACCGGAACTTGTATGAGTAATTGTTTCCGCATTGTATGTTCCCGCAGAAAGTCCCGATTTAAGTCGCACATAAATTGTTGTTGAAGCAACGTCTCCGCCCGATTCTGTAAGCGTAATAGTCGAAGGGCTTTGTACCCAAGTAGAATTATCATCCGAAATTTCATAGTTTGTAGGCGGTGTTATGGTAATGTTTCCAGATATACATGAACCTGAAACATTGTATGATTGATTTGAAGATGGTCCGTATCCTTCGCAATACGAAAATCCGGAAAAAGTGGATTCGGAAATAGAAATGAATGGGTTAGAGACTGTTCCGCTACATGTTACATCTTGTTGTGTTGCATCGGTGCTTGTGTGAGTGATGTCTTCTGAATTATAATCACCCGCAGATAATCCTGATTTGAGACGAACATAGATAGTTGTTGAAGAAACTGAACCACTTGATTCGGTCAATGTTAAAGTAGAAGGGCTTGTAACCCACGTAGAATTGTCATCTGAAATTTCATAGTTTGTAGGAGGGGTTATTGTTATATCATCTGTTAAATCACTGCCTTCTACAGTATATGTTTGATTACTTGAAGGTCCGGAACTTTCACAGTACGAAAAACCGGAGAGGGTTGGTTCTGATAGTGTGATTGTCGCAGTGCTACAATCTGGTGATGAAGTTGTAGATGGTGCAGCTGGGCAAGATCCTCCTGAGCAACCATATGTGTATGATCCATTTGTGTGAATTGTTCTGTCATCAATACTAAGTGTATTTGTACCGCCAGTTAAATTTGGTGAGTAATTAAAGGTTGCGGTTCCATCACCATTACAATTTCCAACTATTAAATTGTTTATAGAAATTTTTAAATTATTATTTGTTTCACGATTAAAAACAAAAGAACTAGTAGCACTACTGCTTGTGTTTGTGCCAATATATAGGTTTGTAATTGTTATTTCAACGTTTCTGTTGTCTTCTTCTTGCGTTAAAGATCCCCCTTCGTCAATATAAACGTCTGTTACTGTTAATGTTTGCGGCCATCCACCAACTCCAGAATCACCAACAAGCACTTTTGCACTTGAGCCAGTAATGTTTAATTGTGCACATGATTGAGTATTATTAACAGTTATTGTATGGCCACTACAAACTATTACAGAATCGCTACTGCTAGGTGAAGATGAGGCTGCAGTGCCATTGCAAGAATTGGTAGACCAAGTGCTATTCGTTCCCCATTCACCTGATTGACGAGAATAATATGTTGTTTGGCTGTACATATTTCCAAAAACAAACAACAAAAAAAGAACGCCTGCAATCTTAGGCAACTTTTGAGAAATGTTTATATGTATTATATTTTTCATGACTCTTCTTTTTACCTCTTTATATTTAATGTACGATAATTTGTTAATATAAGTTTCTGTATTTTCGATAAGTGTTTGAAGGATAGGTGAATGGTGCATTTTTTTTTATTATTATTATGTTATTTTTTTAAAAATTTTGATAAAAACCTTGTTGTTTCTGTTTCTATTTGCACAAAGTATGTTCCTTTTGGTAAATCATATACCGCAAAAATTCCGTTTTCGTGTTCTATTTGTATTTCCGTAAAATGAGAGTCGAAAAAGCGTACTTGTTTCACGGTATTGGTGTTGTCGTTAATGTATAAATAATCAGATACAGGATTTGGGTAAATATAAACATCTGTATTATAATTTGGAATGGAAATGCTTAAAATTTCGGAATATGACGATGTGCCGTTATAGTCTGTTTGCTTAAGTCTGAAATACAATAAACCGGTATGTTTTTTTGAGTCGTCGAAATAGGAGTAGGATTGTCTTGTTGTGCTGTTTCCGATTCCGGGAATTGTGGCGATTGGAAAAAAATCAATGCCGTTTTGTGAAAATTCAAGCGTAAAAAAATCATTATTGTTTTCTGTTTTGGTTATCCACGAAAAATCAATACCGCGTGGGGTAACAAATGCAGTGAATGATGATAGTTCTATGGGTAGCTGTGTGTTGTAATTTTCATCAAGCCATTCAGTTAATTCGGGCTCGCCGCTTAAAAATGATTCTTGGTCGCCGATTTGTGTTTCATCAATATTTGCTTTGTCATCTACAAGTATGTCTCCAAAGACATATAAGTTCTCGTTTGAAGGAAGTATTATATCAATATTTTTATTATCTTGAATAAAATCACCAAAAACAACAAATTTACCGTTCGATTCTATTTCAATATTGTTGTGTGATGTGTAATTTCCTAATATAATCAATACGCCATTTTGTTCAACTAAAAAGTTTACGTTAACATGAGCACTTAAATTTCCATTAATTACAAGAGTGTCTTCTTCTGATATTGTTAGTGTTGAATTATTGTCAAAAAAGAGACTTTCATTTGTATTTGTTGATACTGTGCCTTGTATAATAATATCATTAGAGATTGATAACCCGGGGCTATTTTCATCTACCCATGTTTCATTAACACACCAATATCCAAACTGGTTAGGGTTTGATGTTTTCTGACTATACCCATAAGTACAAATAAACAGTATAATACTTGATAGTATACAAAATTGCAACTCTCTCATTTTCTCTAAATTGGTTTTTTTGCTCCAAAAACGTTACGTAAAGATACAATAAAAGTTACGGTATATGCAAAAAAAAAGATTTTTTTTAACAGGCAGTTTTTCAGTTAACTATATTTTGTTAGAATCTCTTTGTTAATGCTGCTTGTAGTGATTTATTTATTTCGAAAAGAGCTTGGGATTAAGAGTTCTTCCGGTAAAATTTTTAATAAAAGAGGCAAAATAATCGATCCGCCCGGAATCATAAATATGGTAAGAGACGGAATGGTTTTGAGAAGATTAATTATTTGTGATTTTACTTTTTCTCGTTCTTCTACAGATAATTTTTCGTTTTTTGCTTTCCAGAGTAATTCAAGCAATTCTCTGTTTTGTGAGAGTTCGGTAATAATCTTTGATCTGTTTTTTATGAAGAATGTGTGAAAACGAGAGGTGAAATTTCCGGTAATGTACGCAAATCGAAATTTATGCCGCGTATATAAAATATGCTCTTTGTTGTGACTAATGAAGTTCTCTATTAAAAGATTGCTATATTGTAATTCGTCTTCTGAAATTCCACACAACTTAGATAGTTTCTGTAGGTAGTCATTTTTCGATTCTTCTTCTGTTTGATTGCTCAGCAGTACAATTATGGCATGTTCAAGCATGAGACGGTTAATAATATGCGGCTGTTCAAATTGCTCACATATATTATCGATGGTTATATGCTGAGCAATATCTTTGTAAAGTTCGGTAGCTGTTTTTTTTTGAAGATTACCCGAAGTAATATAATAATGTATGATTTGATGTTCGATTTGTTCCGGGTTGGTGTTTGATGTCGCAATCATTGTTTTGAGAATGCTTTTTTTTATATCGCTCCGTTTGTCGTATAAATAATCACCTTGTAGCCAATGTATAAAGTATAATATGTCTATATATGAGAAAATGTTAAATTGCGAACCTTTCCAAAACCCTCTCGTAAGCATCGAAAGATTGTTGATGCGATAGTCAATTATTTTTTCGAGTTTTTCGAGTATACTGTGCTTGTTATGGGTGTTGAACAGAAAAAAAGGTTTTCTTTTTTTGAAGTATCCTTCTTCAATAGCGTAGAGTATATAAAAATCGTATATTTTTTCCTGTGCTTCGAGAATGAGGTCCGAAATATTTTCTTTTTTGACGAGCTTTTCTTTGTGTACAAAAAAATAGGCTGCAAATAAACCTTCAGTAATTGAAACTTTATAGTGGTCTGCGTGACTCCATGTTTTTTCCGAATTAAAATCGGATAACAAATGGTGTGTGGCATGACCATAGAATAAACCGGATGAGTGAATGTAAAAATGGAAAAAATCGTCAATGGAACCAAATTTATAAATGAGTTTTTTTATAATTAACAGGCGTGCCGCCATATTTTGGTGCATGTTACTTATAAGAGAAAACAACCATTTATGTCCTGACGGATCCATGCTGTGTTATATAAATCGTTTAAATAATGTCGAAACTCCTTGAATCATCTCATCGGAAATATGATTGCTAAAAATACGAATTACATCTTGCACACCATTTTTTCTAAAGAAAATACCCGGTGCGGCACTATACATTTTACCGTCCCAATTATTTTTTACCTTTTCTTCTAAACTTAAAAAATGTGAAAAACTCAAATTTTTTGGTATTTCAAAATAAAACATTTTTGATTTACTTTGATTCATAAAAACTCCTTTTTCAATTTCTTGTACTAAAAAAGTTTTGTGTATGGTAACTATATAATTGTCATTATATTTAATATCTGAATTTTTGAATTCAATTCCTTCAGAAGAAAAGGCTTTTTGTATGCGTTCTATTTCAGAATAGTTTTTTACGTCGTATAAACGAATGGCATGATGCAATTCATTATAAATAATTACTTCAGATTTCACGGCGTCAATTGGCGTGTCGAGGTATAGTGCGATTTTTTCTGCAAGTCGTACTATTGTTTCTTGTGTATTTTCTTTTTTGGTAACCAAGAGAACCGTTTGCGGAATATATTCATCCGGTTCGTTGGCATAGTATCCGTTGAATGGTTTTACTGTTTGCAAGACCATTGTGCCTTTTATTTTATGAAGATCTAATGAAGAAAATTCTTCTTGTTTTTTTATGTATCCCGAAAGTTCTAATGTATGTGTGTTCATAATATATAATGTGTTTTAGTTCAAAAATACAATTTATTATGTATATAATCAATATACTATTATTCTTTTTTGACAAAAATCTGTGATAATCCTTACGGATAAAGGTGTGTGTGATGAAAAAGGATTTTTCGTACGTATACTATCTATTTGCAATAAACCATGAAATGGTTTTTTCTATTCCTTCACGAACAGTACACAAAGGGCTGTATTGCAATAAATTTTGAGCTTTTTTTATTGAGGCTAATGAATGGGGGATGTCGCCCAAACGGGGTTCGCCAAAGATTGGTTTAATTGAAGATATTTTTGAATCGTAGGAGCCTAAGGTGTGAATAATATGTTCGGTTAGGTCACGTAATGTTATTGATTCGCCACAGGCAATGTTTATATGTTCATGTGCATTCGATAATGAAGAAGATGCTGCTAATAAGTTAGCATGTACCACATTGTCAATATAAGTAAAATCACGAGATTGGAGACCATCCCCGTATATTGTTGGTTGATTATGGTGGCGTAATATGTTTATAAATTTTGGGATAACAGCAGCATACGCACCATTGGGGTCTTGTTTCGGTCCAAATACGTTAAAATAGCATAATCCGATTGTTTTAATTCCATAGGTACGGGAAAAAACCTGTGCATAAAGGTCGTTTGTTTGTTTGCTTACGGCGTATGGAGAAAGTAAATTTCCTTTTTTTGTTTCAACTTTCGGGGAATAATCAGCGTCTCCGTAGGTCGAAGAACTACTAGCATAAATTACCTTCTGTACCTGAGCTTCTTTTGCCGCAGTTAATATATTTACAAATCCTTCAATATTAACTTGGGTTGTGGATATCGGATCTGCAATAGAGCGTGGTACAGAGCCCAATGCGGCATGATGAAAAATGACGTCAATATTTTCACACGCTTTAGTACAGGTGGAAAAATCACGAATATCACCTTCAATGAGAGAAAATCGCGAGTTTGTAAGAAACTCCGTAATATTATGTTGGTGTCCGGTAGAGAAATTATCGAGACAAACAACGGTGTTTTCTGCATCAAGAAGAGATTGTATAAGGTTGGAGCCGATAAAACCGGCTCCACCTGTTACTAAAACATTTTTTTGTGATATTAACGAATTATTTTGCATAGTTAACCGCACGCGTTTCTCGAATTACCGTAATTTTAATTTGTCCGGGATAAGTCATTTCATCCTGAATTTTTTTCGCAATGTCCATAGAGAGAGATTCTGTGTCGGTGTCGTTTACTTTTTCGGCACCTACAATTACTCGTAACTCCCGACCTGCTTGAATAGCGTAGGTTTTGAGAACACCGGGGTATGATAAGGCGATTGATTCAAGATCTTTTAATCGTTTAATGTATGATTCAACAACCTCACGTCGAGCACCGGGACGAGCTCCTGAGATGGCATCACATATTTGAATAATAGGAGAAAGAAGAGATTCCATTTCAACTTCTTCGTGATGAGCTCCAATAGCATTACAAATCTCCGGTTTTTCTTTATATTTTTCTGCATATTTCATTCCGGCCAATGCGTGTGGCATTTCTCCGTCATCTTCAAGAACTTTACCAATATCGTGAAGAAGTCCGGCACGTTTTGCCAGTTTTGCATTAAGTCCGAGTTCGGTTGCCATTATGCCGCTTAAACGAGCTGTTTCTTTCGAGTGTTGCAATAAATTCTGACCGTACGAAGATCGGTATTTCATTTTACCGACGTGACGAATCATATCAGGATGAAGACCATGTATTCCTAAGTCAATTGCAGTACGTTTTCCGGTTTCTAGAATCTCATCTTCTACCTGTTTACGTGTTTTTTCAACCACTTCTTCAATTCTTGCAGGGTGAATTCGACCGTCAGTTACTAATTGATGTAGAGCTAATCGGGCAACTTCACGACGAATAGGGTCAAATCCCGAAAGGATAATAGCCTCGGGAGTATCGTCGACCACAATTTCAATACCGGTAGCTGCTTCAAGAGCACGTATATTTCGTCCTTCTCGTCCGATAATACGCCCCTTAATTTCGTCGCTTTCAATATGGAAAATCGATACCGAATTTTCAACAACATGTTCTGAAGCAGCACGTTGAATGGTTTGAACCACAATTTTCTTCGCTTCTTTATTTGCAGTCATTTTTGCTTCTTCCATTATCTCATTTATAAGCGACATCGCTTCGGTGCGTGCTTCCGCTTTGAGAGATTCAATGAGCTGTTCTTTTGCCTCGTTGGCAGATAAACTCGAAATAGTTTCTAATTGCTCGATTTGTAATTTATGTGTTTTTTCTAAATCAGCAGCTTTCTTGTCATTAACTGAAATTTGATGCTCTACTATTTCTTTTTGTTTTTGTAAATCGTTTTTTAATCGATTGAGTTCTTCTTGTTTTTGTTGAACCGAACTTTCTTTTTGTTTAATGCGATTCTCAGCATGTGAAATTTTTAGATTTCTGTCAGCAATTGTTTTTTCATGATCACTTTTCAATTGCAAGAATTTTTCTTTTGCCTGAAGCATTTTATCTTTTTTAATGACTTCGGCTTCTTTTTCAGCTTCTGAAATAATGGCAGCCACTTTGTTTTTGAGTATCATTTTTTGAATACCCAATGTTATCAGTGCTCCTGCAACCAATCCAGCCGATACTGTAATTATTATTGTAATAGGTTCCATAATTAAATAAAGTGTTTGTTTAAATTTAGTATAAAAAAAGCCCGCACCGATTCTTAAATCTATAGAAAACCCCAAAAAGACAGGGTTTGAGAGCAAACTGTTTCAACCTTCCTCTGTTTCTTGCGAAATCCCGAGGGATGAGGCCTGGCTTCCGCAGTTGAAGCTATCTCAGTTATTGTGTAAACGTTGAGTTTTCACAGCATTTAAGAAATCGATACGAGCAAATCTTTGATTAATATTATATTATTATATTTGATTTTTGTTTAAAAATTCATCTATATTTTCACGTATTTCGTCAATTTGTCCTTCCATATTGTTTTTGTCGACTTGTTTTTCGAGAGTAATTAGTTTTCCCGTAAATTGCAAACATGCCATTGCCAATAAATCTTGATTATCCTTGTTTCCATATCGTTCTTTATATTTCGACAGTAAATCATTAATTCGGTTGACCACATCGCGTAATTGTTCTTCCTCATCTTCACCAACTCGTATCGGATATGGTCTTCCTAGAATTTTTAATTGTATGGTATGTTTTTCATTCATGTATTTAATAATGTTATACACGTGTCAATTTCTCGTATAATTTCTTCAATATTTTTCCGAGCATTTTTGTTTGACTCGGAATTGTCAGATGATACCGCTTTTGCTAACTCTAAATTTTTATATTTATTTTCTAATTCTTGTAATATGTTATTTTTAGTTTCTATTTCATATTGTAATTGTTTTTTATCTGTTTTTAGTTGTTTATTTTGAGCCAATAATACAGAAAAATTCGATTGTAAAAGAAGAATTTTATCTTCTAAATCCTGTAGTTTTTCTTCAATACTTAGACTCATATTATTATATTAACTTTCTTTATTCTACAAAAATAGTGTTTGACTGTCATTTTTACAATGCTATTAGCATTTTTTTTTAAATATAACACACATATTTATTCTATTGTGTTGATAATCAATTCTCCTCCGCTCACGTCTTGCGTTGCTCCCGTGACAGATGCTAAGCAGTTTGGTAAGTTGTTGATTCTCAAATATCCCAAATATGCAAATATCAGAGCTTCTTTGAAATCTACAAGTTCAGGGGAGGGGATAATGAGTTTGGAAGAACTGTATTGTTGAATCAATTGCATCAAAAATGTATTATGGCATCCTCCACCGGTACATAAAGTTGTGCTTTGTGTTTTTGATAGTGTGTTTCCTATTTGAATTGCAATATGTTCGTAGAGTGTTCGTAGGGTGTCTGCAATACTGTAATTGTATTGGTTAATCTCTGGGATAATCGATTCTTCTATCCATTCTCTTCCGAGTGATTTTGGGGGTGATTGTGAAAAATAGGCAAGTGAGTTTAGCCTATTTAAGAGTTTTTTTTGTATCTTTCCTTGGGAACCTAATTCACCATTTTTGTCGTATTGCTTGTGAGCTTTTTGACTGTAATAATTTAGAATAATATTTGCACCGCATATGTCCCAGGCAATGCGTTTGTCTTTGTCTCGTGTTGATACATTTGCGAATCCACCGATATTTAAACAATAATCATATTCGGAAAATAAGTATTCATCGCCTACAGGAACAAGTGGAGCTCCTTGTCCGCCATGAGCAACATCCATATTTCGCATGTTGTATATTACATTCATTTTGCTGTGTTGTGATATGTGTGCTCCGGATCCTATTTGAAATGTTACGCCTGTTTCGGGGGTGTGAAAAACGGTGTGTCCGTGTGAGATAGTATACTCTGCACATATTGCGTGTTTTTTGCAAAATCTCTGTATTTCGGTTCCGCAAAATATTCCGTAATCAACAGATAGTTGGGCTAAGTCTTTTCCCGAAAGTTTGTGTGCCTGTGCTAATTTTTGTTGAATTTTTTTTGGGTATTCTATAGTTATTGTCTGTATTATTGAGTAGGTAGTGCCTTCGAATGAAACGGCACATATGTCGAGACCATCGAGAGATGTGCCCGACATGGTTCCTATGAGCGTAATTTTTTTCATATATTTATTGTGCTTTTTTTACAAAGCTATATATTTCTTTGTAATGTGCATGTCTCTATTTGTAAGAAATTATGTTCATTTATAAATGTGCCAATTTATGATTGGTTGTATTAAAAATTAATGAGATGTTTCATTCTGAAACAAAAAAAATCTTTTTTTCTTTCAATTTGAAATATAAATGTATACTTTTGTTGTTATATTTAAGTTTTGTTGTGAAAATTACGTAAAATTACGGATTTTTGTTTAAAAAACATAGTTTATATTTGTGTGTGTTATTTTTAATGGAGTTGTTTTGTGATTTTTTATTATAAATAAACATATTAAGTTCAAAAAATAAAGGGCAAGTAATAAAATATTAATTTTTAATAGTAATAAATATGAAATCAAAATTAGAGTACATTTGGTTGGATGGTTCGGCACCAACACAAGGTTTAAGAAGTAAAACTCGTATAGCGTATAACTTTAGCGGACAATTAAAAGATTGTCCTATGTGGTCATTCGATGGTTCTTCAACTCAACAAGCTGAAGGTGGTTCTTCTGATTGTTTGTTGAAACCGGTTTATATTTGTCCGGATCCGGGACGTGAAAATGCGTATTTAGTTATGACTGAGGTTATGAATGCCGACGGAACTCCTCACCCAACCAATGCTCGTGCTACTATTGATGAACAAGATGATGAATTTTGGTTTGGATATGAGCAAGAGTATTTTTTAATGAGCATGGAAACAAACTTGCCACTTGGATTCCCTCTTAATGGTTACCCGGCACCTCAAGGTCCCTATTATTGTGGCGTTGGAGCGAAAAATATTTTCGGACGTGAGATTGTTGAAGAGCATTTTGATTTGTGTTTAGAAGCAGGTTTAAATATTGAAGGTATAAATGCAGAGGTTGCTGCCGGACAGTGGGAGTTTCAAATTTTTGCAAAAAATGCCCGTCTTGCTGCTGACGAAATTTGGGTTGCTCGTTATTTATTAGAACGAACAGCAGAAAGATATGGTGTGTATGTTGAATGGCATCCAAAACCTCTTGGTAGTGAGGCCGATTGGAATGGTTCGGGTATGCATGCTAATTTCTCAAATGAGAAAATGAGAACTGTGGGTGACAAACAAATATTTGAAGATATTTGTAATGAGTTTGGTAAGAATATAAAAGCACATATGGATGTGTATGGTGCAGGTAATGAACTTCGTTTAACCGGAAAACACGAAACGGCTTCAATTCATGATTTCTCATGGGGTGTGTCTGACCGCGGTGCATCTATTCGTGTTCCTGTAGGAACTGTAGAAGATGGATGGAAAGGTAGATTGGAAGATAGACGACCTTCATCGAATGGTGACCCATACAAAATAGGTTCTATTATTGTTAAAACGGTAAAAGCTTCAGAAAAATAGAGTTTTTTTATCAATGTTTATTATTTATAAGAAAAACCCTCAATGTATTTTGAGGGTTTTTTTGTAATTTCGAAATTTTCAAATAATTGATGTGAAGCAGAAATTAACGTATAATTGGCATTTATTTAATAAGACGTCTCATTCGCCTTCCTTAATTGATATTGTTGGTGAAGATATGGCTTCTGAGATTATTGATTTTTGTTTTATTGCAAATCCATATTTTCCTACAGATGAAATTATGGAAAAAATGCAAAAAATGATGCCGTTATTAATTAAAATGTACCCTTCAAGTAATCCAATTAATACTGTTTCACAACTTGCTTCTTTATTGAATGTTAAACCCGAACAACTTATTATCGGAAATGGTGCTACTGAGTTGATTACTATTATTCAGTCTGAATTTGTCCATGAATTGGCTATTCCAATTCCTACTTTTAGTGAATATACCGACACGTTGCGATTTCACAATTCGGTACGGTTGTTTCAACTGCCTCCCGAGAAAAAGTATGCTTTGGATTTGGATGTGTATGCAGAATGGATAACGCAGCACGCAATTCGTTCGGCTCTGATTATTAATCCCGGAAATCCAACCGGACAATTAATTGATCGGGATAAAATAATAGCTTTTATTTCTAAAATGAGCCATTTGGAGCATATTATTGTGGATGAATCTTTTATAGATTTTGCTCATGATGATATTCCCAGTCTTATACCGTATATTAATGATTTGCCAAATGTTATAATAATCCGCTCGATGAGTAAACATTGTGGTGTGCCGGGATTGCGTTTGGGATATTGTTGTTCGTCTCGTACGGATGTGATTGCTCGCATGAATAATTTGGTGCCGCTTTGGAATATTAATACTTTGGCAGAATATTTTTTGTCTTTGTTGGTGAAAACAAATGATGTATATCACGAAATGCGTAAGCGAGTAATTGTAGATGTACAATTTTTATTCGAATCTGTACGCAGTATTCCCGGTTTTTATGTGTATAAAACCGGAAGTAATTTTGTGATGATAAAAATAGAATGCGGTTTCACTGCTTTAGAAATTCAACGGAAATTGTTGGAGGAATATCAGGTGTATGTTCGTGATTGTTCTAATAAAATAGGTCTCGATTCTTTTCATATACGAGTCTCGTCTCAAGGAAAACAAAAAGATGCAGTGCTTGTGGCTGCTTTACAATCAATATCAAAAGAAGTATATGGCTAAAAAAGTATTAATTGTCGCTCGCCGAGAGGTGCGAAAAAATAAACCTATTCAGTGGGTTTCTGAAATGTATTTGGATATACTCGCTCGTGCCGGTGTGCAACCAATAATTGTTCCTATTTCTCAATATAGTGTGGAGCATGTTCACGACTATTTATCTGAATATGATGGTTTGTTAATGGTTGAAGGGGGAGATGTGAACCCTGAATTATATGGCGAGCAGTCTTTCTCGAAGTATGATATTGAAGAGTTTGATGAGGTGAAAGACTCAATAGAGTTTACTTGCTGTAAACATGCTTTGGAACATAACAAACCTATACTCGGTATTTGTCGAGGATTACATATTTTAAATGTTATTTTTGGGGGAACCCTCATGTATGATGTGCACAAAAATAATAATGGAGCGGTTTTGCATATTAATTATAATAATTATGATGAGCATCGGCATCTTATTCGTATAGAAAAAGAAACACTTTTGCACAACTGGTATACTTCCGATACAATTTATGTTACGAGCTATCATCACCAAGGTATTCGTACTTTAGCTTCGGGTTTACAGCCAATGGCTTATTCGGAAGATGGCTTAGTAGAGGCGGTGGTGTATCCCGAACACTCGTTTGTCGTGGGATTACAATTTCATCCCGAACGTATGTATGATGAATATGCAGGAAACAAATTAGTTTTTTCGAAATTTATAACTGAATTATAACAAAAATGGAATTATCTGAATTTAAGAAAATAGCACTACAATATAAAGTAATATTTTTTGATGCTTTTGGTGTCTTGAAAAATTCTAAGGGAGTGTTACCCGGAATTAAAGATATGATATCTTTTTTAAAAGAGTCTGATATTGATTTTTTTGTATTAACAAATGATGCTTCGCGCAGTCCTCAAAAATTGGTAAAAAGTTATCAAGATGCCGGAATTACAGAAATAACCGAAGAAAAAATGATTTCATCGGGTATGCTTGTCCGTGAATATATTCAGTATAAAGTACATGAAGGTACTATTGCTTATTTAGGTACTGAAAATTCTGCGTATTATCTACAGAAAAAAAATCTAAAATTACTGCCGGTGCGAGATGTTGCTGACTATGATTCTATTTCGGCTCTTGTGTTTCTTGATGAGGAGGGTTTCAGTTGGGAATTGGATTTGAACAAAACCCTCAATATTCTGCGTAAAAAAACAATGCCGGTAATTCTTGCGAACACCGACAAAACATATCCGGTAGCAAAAAATGATGTATCGTTGGCAATCGGGTCAATTGCAAATATGATAGAACGTGCTGCACGTAAGAAATTTATTCGTTTTGGTAAACCCGACACGCAAATATTTAATTATGCATTTAATTATAAAATTTCAGATTCTTCTATAACCAAAAATGATATTCTTATGGTTGGCGATTCTCTGACAACAGATATTCTCGGTGGCAATCACTTTGGTGTTGATACCTGCCTGGTGCTTACCGGTAATACTTCGCCCGAAACATATAATTTAATGATTTCCTCTCTTGGAATAGTACCCGATTATGTCTGTAATTCGGTGATTGATTAAAATTTACCAATCTAAATCATATTCTTCCTCTTTGGGGGGATGATATATATTGAGTGTTTTGTCGGCGACGCATACATTTTCTATGTGTGTAATTAGTCGCCACGAGCCGGTTTTGTCTTCAATCGGTTCCCAAATGCAATCGCCGAGATAAAAGGTAAAGGCATTAGAATTGATAAAAACTTCTCCCGTAAAATCGGGACTAATATTTCCGTGTTCATCTTTAAATGGCGGATGTTGAATTGAGAATGAAATAGTTTTTCCTTTGAGTCCTTTTATAAGGAGTGTATATCCAAATTCTGCATTCAAACGAACGGGTATGTCCGTACAAATATGTTTGAGTGAGGGTAATTTTTTGCTTGTCCGGTTCCACTGTTCATATTCTCCGTAGTGGAGCATTGTAACTGAAGATAAAATTTTAGATACGGGATTTGCCATATGTTATTCGTGTTCAAAAAATTCTTTTTTAAAATTAACTAAAAATAATTTCTCTGTTGCACGAGTACATGCCGTGTATAACCACCGAAGAAAATCATGAGAAAGAGAATCTTCCGGCATATATCCGTGGTCAATATATACATGTTTCCATTGTCCACCTTGAGCTTTGTGGCAGGTGACAGCATATGCAAACTTTATTTGTAAGGCATTAAAATACGGGTTTTTTTTCATTTCCTGATACCGAGTTCGTTTGTTTTTTATGTCAATATAATCTTCCTGAACTGTTTCAAAAAAACGCTTGTTGTCTTCGAATGGGAGTGCAGGCGATTCGGAATCTAATGTATTGAGAAGAACTTTTGCATCAATTTCTTCGTTGTTGTAGTCAGGGAATCGTAATGTAACTGTGGCAAACGAAAAATTATAGAGTTCTTCATAGTTTTGTATTGAAACAATTTCTGCGATATCGCCATTGGCTATAAAATCAATTGTTTTGAGCGTTTCTGTCCAAAAATAATTGTTTTTTACAATCATAACATAGTCTCCAACAGAAATGCGAGAATCACGCCACAAAACCATAGAACGTATGCCTTTGTTGTAAATATTGGCATATTTGTTTGAGCGGGTAATTATAATTGTATGTTCGGTTCCGACAGCATTGTATGAAGATTCAATTTTTTCGATTAATATATCGCCGGAAATACGTTCAACATCTTCTGCAGGATTGATTTGAGGGTATGTGATTGTGTTTTCTTGTAACAGTGAGCGGATGCGGGTTGCTGTTTCTAATATCATTGAATGTTCGTCTTGTCTGACTACATTTTCTAATGAGTGAAGAACTGTTGTGCGTAAATATGATTGCTCAATAAATTTTTGTTGTGAAGCCGGGCTTTCTGAGAGTCCTACCGGCGGTAATTGAGCATCGTCGCCAACCAATATTATTTTACAATCTTTTGGGGTGCCAAAAATGTAACTAAATACATCGTCTATTAAATTTCCGCTTCCGAAAATTGAACGTTCTCCCGATGAGTTTGCTAACATAGAAGCCTCGTCTATTATATAAATTGCACGAGATAAGGTGTTGAAATATAAATTAAAACGTTGTGAATCACCTTGACTTACTTGTTTATAAATTGTTTTGTGAATTGTGTATGCGGGTCTTTGAGTGTATTGAGACAATACTTTTGCTGCCCTGCCGGTAGGTGCCATCAAAACAACGGGGATTTTCATTTCTTGTAATGTATGCGTAAGACTCGAAAGCACACTCGTTTTTCCTGTTCCTGCATACCCTTTTAAAATAAAAACCTCAGAAGGAGAATTGATAAATTCCGAAAGTTGTCCGAAAACCAATTCTTGATCCTGTGTTGGAGTATGTGAAAAGTGCTCTAAAAATTTATTTTTAATAAAATCTGATAACATTCGATAAAAAAAAGTATGTAAAAAAAAGAATAAAAAAATAAAATAGTATATTTGTGCTTGATACAAAAGTACACAAAAAAAAAGATTACTATGACAAAAGGAACAAAACTCGGTATTGAATTAGTTTTATTGGTTTGTATAGCATTTTTAACCTATCTGGTTTATAGCAGTGTGAAAACTAATATTGATTTTGAAAAAGAAAAAGATCGGAAAATAGAATTGGTTAAGAAAAAATTAATCAATGCGCGGGAATTGCAATTTGCCTATGAGAAAAAGCATGGTAAGTATTGTAATAGTTGGGATAAATTAATCAAGTTTGCGAAGACAGACTCTTTGGTGTTTGATAGAAAAATCGGAGATTTGGAAGATTCGGCAGCTGTTGCTGAAGGACGTGCCTATGTTGAAAAAGTGAAAATTCCGGTTATCAATAAGTTAATTCGTGATGGGGTTATTACTGAAAATTTTAATGTTGAAAAGGTTAAATTTGTTCCTGAATCCGATAGTCTTTTCAGTATTGCTGCCAGTTCTATTGTCGCAGGGGGTGTTACCTTACAAACATTTCAAATAGGTGTTGATTTTTCGGTTTTGCTCGAAGGTATGGACTTGCAGTTGATTGAAAATGCACGCGATAGCTATGAAAAACGAAC
>CAZLCY010000031.1:9467-17250 GCA_964558075.1 uncultured Bacteroidales bacterium | reverse complement strand
AATGTCTCTTTCTGATTCAATTGTTACTCAAGAGCAATACATTACAATGATTGAGTTGAAAACATCTGTGTTAATCGCCGCATGTTTAAAGGCAGGTGCGATTATTGGTGGAGCTTCCGAAGAAGATTCTGATTTGTTATACGAATTTGGGCGACATGTGGGTATCGCATTTCAATTGCAGGACGATTTGTTAGATTCATTTGGTAATGTTAACACTTTCGGAAAAAAAATTGGTGGTGATATTTTAGAAAATAAAAAGACCTTTTTGGTTATAAAAGCCTTACAAAATCTCTCATCTTCAGATGCTCAACTGTTGGTTGATTTATATAGTAAAAAAGATATTGATTCGGAAGAAAAAATTTCTTCTGTTCTGCATTTGTTCACAAAAGCGGAGGTGAAAGAAGAAACCGAAAAAATTGTTCAAGAGTATTTTGACAAAGCAGAAAAATACCTTGAAAATATTTCTCTTTCTTTTGAGCATAAAAAGGAATTATATGCATTTCAAAAAGATTTGAAAATGCGAGCATTTTAAATTTCCTGTAACTAAGATATTGGTGACAAACAAGATTTTCGCAGCGAGTTCAAGAAAAGCAATTCTAAAATATAATACAACTTGTTATGGAAGTAGTTCTGCTTTAACTGTGTAGATAGATTGAATATCAACAAGTTGTTCTTCCAGCACTGTCGAGTCGCATGAGAATTTTATTTTCAGAGTAAAGTATTCAGAATTTAAATAATCTTTAACATTAGCCTCACCTGTTTCTAAAATGAGAGTATCTCCAATTGTTTCCGGAATATCATATTTCCATGCAATTTTTTCTTCCGATAAATTTTCTCCATTAATAAAAATTTCGATAGATGAAAGAAAATTTAAATCACCATTCTTAGGAGATATATGATGAATTTCCATTTCTGATAATAGAATTGTGCTAATTAATTTTTTTGATGTGTTATTTGTCTGGTAAATGGATTCTGTAGTCGTCGGAATATTAGGAGTTTGAACCGTGATTGTTGAGTCTGTTGATACAACTGCCGGTATTGAGATTTGTTCGTTATAAGTAAGGTTGAATTGAGTCAATTCATTGATTTCCTGACAACCAAATGCTATAATTATAATCGTGAAAAGATAAATTTTTTTCATTTTTTTCATTTTTTTTTGTAAATATATATATAATATCTGATGTTTTTGTATATTAGCAAATAATTTAAACCAAAAAATTTTATAAGTATGAAAAAATTAACGTATGTATTAGGTCTTATTTTAAGTGTAGCATTAGTTTCTTGCACATCTACAGAAACAAAAAATTCTGAAAAAGATTGTAAAGATGAAACTGTGAAAGAAAAAACTGAACAGGTTGTTAATGATGCAGTTGAGGAAGTTGAGGAAGTTGCTGATTCTGTTGAGAAAAAAGCTGATGAATCAGTTGACGCAGCTGATGAAGCAATTGATGAGGCTGCAAAAGAAGTTGATGTTGAGTTAGAAGAATAATTTGTGAACAATTATTTTTTTTTAAAACCTATATGTTTATCGTATAGGTTTTTTTATGCTATAATGTGATGAAATTTTGTAGAATTTGTGCTCCGACAGTTCCACTTTTTTCGGGATGAAATTGAAATGCAAAATAATTGTCTTTTTCAATTCCCGCACTGAAAGGTAAGATGTAATTGCACTCACAACTTGTGTTTTTATTGATTTCTGCATAAAAACTATGAACAAAATACATATAGTCTCCCGGATTAATATTTTTTAATAATGTTCCTTGTGTTGTTTCAAGAGTATTCCATCCCATGTGTGGAATTTTATCTTGAGCCGGAAATCGTTTAACTTGCGTGTCAAAAATGTCGAGACATTCAACATTGCCTTCTTCAGAATGTGAGCACATTAATTGCATACCCAAACAGATTCCAAGAACCGGTTTTTGTATTGTTTGTAATACTTCATGAAGGTCGTATTTCTTAAGATAAGCCATTGCACTTGATGCTTCTCCAACACCCGGAAAAATAATTTTATCTGCAGCATATAATGTATCTGCATCGTTGGTTATTATTGGTTCAATATTTAATCTGTTGAGAGCATAACTCACTGATTGAATATTTCCGGCATTATATTTTACTATGGCTATTTTCATTAATTATTGTTTTTGTTCTCGAATTCCCTGAATAAAAGAATGGATGGTTTTTTCTATACTTGTTTGACTATTTTGTAATGCTTTGATAAAAGCACTTCCGATAATAACACCATGGCAATATTTGCATGCGGTGGTGTATGATTTGTTATCTGATATTCCAAAACCAATTAATTGCGGGGTCGAAAGATTCATTTTTTGAATAGAGCTGAAGTATGAAATTTGTTCTTCACTTATATCGGATGTTTTACCTGTTGTGGCGGCTGATGATACGATATAAATAAATCCATTAGATATGGAGTCTATTTCTTTGATGCGAGACGATGATGTTTGTGGACTCACTAAAAAAATAGTATGTAAGTTGTTTTTTTCAAACAAATCTTTGTAATGCTCAGTGTATTCCCATATAGGTAAATCAGGAATTATTAAACCATCAATACCTATCGTATTACATTTTTTGCAAAAAGCTTCGAAACCATATTGATAAATAGGGTTTAAATATCCCATAAGAATAAGGGGGATGGATACTGTTTTACGAATTGTTTTGAGTTGTTCGAACAAGACAGAAATACTCATGCCATTTTGTAGTGCCTGAGAACTACTGTCTTGAATAGTTTTACCGTCAGCCAATGGGTCGCTAAAAGGAATCCCTATCTCAATCATATCGACTCCCGATTTTTCAATTTCCGAAATTATTGTTGTTGTGTCATCTAAATTAGGAAAGCCCGCTGTAATATATATAGACAGAATGTTTTGTTGTTTCTTTTCAAATAATTGATTAATTCTGTTCATCTCTGTTTATTTTAAGTATACATCTTTGTATTTGAGATATGTTCCCATATCTTTGTCGCCTCGTCCTGAAAGATTAACGATAATAATATCATCTTTTTTGAATGTGTTTTTTTCCAAAGCGGCTAAAGCGTGTGCTGATTCAATCGCCGGAATAATGCCTTCTAATCGTGTTAAAAGGTACCCTGCTTGCAAGGCTTCATCATCTGTTGCATTTTGAACAATTGCCCGACCGGTTTCGAATAAATGAGCATGCACCGGACCAATACCGGGATAATCTAATCCCGCAGATATTGAGTATGGTTCTGTAACTTGTCCGTCTTTTGTTTGCATTAATAAAGTTTTGCTTGCATGTAATATACCGGGACTACCTAAAATGGTGGTTGCAGCTGATTCTCCCGAATGAATTCCTTTTCCGGCAGCTTCAACAGAAATGAGCTTTACTCGCATGTCATTCAAAAAATGATAGTATGCACCTATGGCATTACTTCCGCCACCAATACACGCTAAAATATAGTCAGGATAATTTCTGCCGGTTTTTTCTTCTAACTGCCAGGTTATTTCTTCGCTAATAATTGATTGTAAGCGAGCAACCATGTCAGGGTATGGGTGTGCTCCAACAACACTGCCAATTATATAAAACGAATCTGGATTGTTTATCCAAAAACGAAAAGCTTCATTTGTTGCATCTTTGAGTGTCTTACTTCCGCTTCGTACCGGAATAACCTGTGCCCCAAGCATTTCCATTCTTTTTACATTGGGTTGCTGACGTTCAACATCAATTTCGCCCATAAAAACCATGCACTCTAAACCCATTAATGCACAAACTGTTGCTGTGGCAACCCCATGCTGTCCGGCACCTGTTTCTGCAATAATTTTCTTTTTGTTCAGATGCTGAGCAACGAGAACTTGTCCGACGCAATTGTTTATTTTAT
The DNA here is from genome assembly GCA_964558075.1 of uncultured Bacteroidales bacterium. Taxonomy (GTDB): domain Bacteria; phylum Bacteroidota; class Bacteroidia; order Bacteroidales; family UBA1715; genus JAQICB01. The sequence goes on along the minus strand of CAZLCY010000031.1, from coordinate 13,400 downwards.
GTGCTCCGGTATGGTTTAAGTCTTCTCGTTTTAGGTAAATATTGGTATTATATTTTTCGGATAAACGTTTAGCAAAATATAGTGGAGACGGACGCCCCACATATTCTTTTAGTAATTCGCGATATTGCTTTTGGAATGATTCCGATTCGAGAATTTTAAGATAATTTTCTTGTAATTCCTGAATGTTTGCGTAAAGCATCTCGGGTATAAAAGATCCCCCGTAATTGCCGTAATATCCTTTTGTATCAACAAAGTAGTTCATCGTTATAATCTTTTATGCAAAAGTAGAATTTTTTTAGTATTAAACGTCAGTTCACAGTAATTTTTACCGTTTTGATTTTCATATAAAGGTATATATTTCCACGTGTGGATTGTCTTTTTTTTACCGTAACCCTTATTTTGATTGATGCGAAGCCGAAATTTTGAGTGTTGTGCATTATGTTGCTTGTAAAAAGAAATATATTATTGCGAATAAGTAAATTAATTATAACCTAATATTACCATAGTATTTACGTAACATTTATGAGTCATATTTGAGAAAAAAGAAAATCATGCAGAACATAAAAAAAGAACATGGCTTTATTAATGAATTACGGAGCACTAAAAATAATGATGAGTGTCTTTCTAAGTATATTGCGTACTATCATACCTGTAAAAATATTTCAACTAATAAATCAGTTCCTCATGATGCTTCCTTAATTGCCGGTTTTTTCTCATTGTATAATATTACTGTTTCTTATGATATTGACAGTATTCAGCAGAAACTAAAAAAAAATGAGCCTTTTTTGTGTGTTGGTAATCACAATGAAGGATTTTTAGATTATTTGGTAGTTTTGTTTGTTCTTCTTTCGATAAAACCGAAAATTAAGGTTGTAAAGAATGATGCTGATGTTTCTTTTGAACACGATACAGACATCTTTTTTGAGTACCCTTTATCATATCATTACATATATTCTTTTTTGGATACGCAGGTAGCTGATTTTTTGAATAAGGGGTATGGTCTTGTTTTTTTTCCTGAAAGAAATACAAAATATACATCTCAAAATAAAAATTCGGTATGGGATGAGTCTTTATTTCTCTTATTAAAAAGAATGCAGATACCTATTGTGCCTGTTTACACAACTTCTCATTTGAAAAATAAATCAGGATTATTCTCTCTTTTTAATACGAAAAGAAGTTTTGGTAATACAAATATATCTTTATCTGTCGGAGATGTGATTTCGGTAAAAGATCAAAATAAATTTCACGATATTTCTGTTTTTACTCGCTTTGTACGAGCATCTGTGTATTTACTCGGTTATTCAAAGATAGAGGTGAAACGGTATTTCAATTCTGTATTTCTGTCTTCATCGGAAAAAATTAAAAAAAAGAGCTTGCAATCTCCGGTTTGTAAAGATATGTTGGAAATTGAAGTAACGAAACTTTGAGATGATTGCTTATTCGCTTTCAAACAATTTGAGGTGTATTGTGCATCTGCTGTTCGAATGCCTATTATAATGCGTGAAATTGGACGATTGCGGGAATATACTTTTCGAAAAATTGGAGAAGGAACCATGAATAGTACCGATTTGGATGAATATGATTTGTATTATGAGCACTTATTTATTTGGGATACTCAGAATAAAAAAATTGTTGGTGCTTATCGATTGGGTTTAGGTAACGATATTATTGAACAATATGGTAAAAAGGGCTTTTATATTCATAGTTTATTTAAAATACGGAACGAAATTATTCCAATGTTACGCAAATCTATAGAATTGGGGCGATCATTTGTTGTGCCCGAATACCAACGGCATCCGTATTCTTTATTTTTGCTCTGGAAAGGAATTGTGAGTTATATGAATATGCATCCTGAATATCGTTATTTTATAGGTCCCGTGAGTATAAGCAATGAATTTTCTGACTTATCAAAAAGTTTAATTGTTGCCTGTATACAATCATATTATTATAATCATGAATTAGCTCATTTTTTTAAGCCTCGGAAAAAATTTGTTATTCCCAAAGAAATACTCGATGATGTGCAGGATTTGATAAAGCACGGTGATATACAAAATTTAGATAAACAAATTAAATTAATTGAAAATAAAATGGCTATGCCAATATTATTAAAAAAATATTTGGCCTTGAATGCTCAAATTATTAGTTTTAATATTGACCCAATGTTTAACAATTGTCTCGATGGTTTAATTATTTTAGATATTCAATCAATTCCAAAAGATACAATTTCAAATTTTTCGAAAGATTTGAGTGTTTCTCAAGATTTTTTATTTTAATTTTTTTCTCCTTTCATTTTAGCTTTCAATAATAATATGTACTTTTGATTTTAATTCAAAACATATACAATATGAAAGCACATACTATATTAACATTAATTTTAGTGGGATTTACCACAATAATGTCAGCTCAAGAAATTTCTTTTATTACAAAAACTCATGATTTTGATACAATTTATTCGGAGAACGGAAAGGTAACACATTCGTTTACGTTCACAAATACCGGAGATGAACCTTTAGTTTTAACTAAGGTGAAAGCAGGGTGTGGATGCACCACAACTGCTTATACTAAAGATTCTGTTGCACCGGGTCAAACCGGTTTTATTACCGCACAGTTTAACCCACGAGGATACAGTTCTCGCTTTAAAAAAAGTATTTCTGTTAATTCTAATGCAACAAATGAAGCTTTTGTTAGATTGTTTATTCAAGGTGTAGTTACAAGTAAAGAGGCTGAATTGTTACAAAAATATCGCTACGAAAAAGGGGTTTTACGTGTCGATAAAACAACTGTCAATTTTGGAAAAGTTGATGTGAATGCTGTTGTCGTTGATACATTACGAATGTATAATAATCAAGATACTGCAATTTCTTTTTCTTTTTTAGACGTACCCGAATATGTTTCGGTGAGATATGAACCCGCCACTTCGTTAGAATCGAAACAAGAAGGACTCGCAATTTTTACGTATGATGCTTCGAAAAAAAATGATTTTGGTTTGGTTCGTGATATTATTAATATAAAGTTTCGTGGTGAAAGACTTGATTATAGAAACAGAATATTTTTATCTGCAAATTTGATTGAGGATTTTTCATCATATACGAAATGGCAGTTAAAACGTGCTCCTAAAGTGGATTTTGAAATGATGGAGTTTGTTTTTGATACGGTACAACAAGGTGAAACTGTTAAGGCTTCATTTCGGTTTACTAATGTCGGAAAAAAAGATTTGATAATTCGAAAAATATCTACTTCTTGTGGGTGTACTGCGGGTAATTTAGATAAGAAGGTTTACTCGAAAAATGAATCGGGTGAAATAGATGTTACTTTTCGTACACGAGGAAAACACCGAACCCAACGTCAACGTATAACGGTTATTACGAACGATCCTTCAAATCCTACAATACATTTATATATTAAAGGGTATGTTTTGGTTCCCTAATTGATGATTTTTTGTGCTACCATAATTAATCGTCAATATTTAGCTTTTTCTTCTGCTCAAGTTACGGCAATTATAACTCTTTGAGGTTGTTAGGTGAGGGGGGGTAAAATACGAGCATAAATGCCTGCTTAACCTATATATATTCTTTACAATCAATTTTTTATGATTAAAAACAGAAAGATTGCCGCAGTTTTGGGAGAAGGAATGTTCTTATTACCAGTAATAAGAAAGGTTTTGCAATAAAAAAAATCAAAAAAATACTCCCCCGCCACTATGCAAAATGACAAATTTCATGTTGCAAAAAAAACGCTTGTTTTAGTGATGATTCAACATGTTACTGATGCCCTACTAGAATAGTGTAACCCCTCACGGGGTTTTATGTTTATTGATTTCTATTTTTTTCTATAATCATGTCATCCCTCCGGGATTCTTGTAATGGTACTATTAGTTTGAGATTTTTTCTCGCAAAGACGCAAAGAAGAATTACGAATTATGAATTACGAATT
>CAZLCY010000031.1:0-9367 GCA_964558075.1 uncultured Bacteroidales bacterium | reverse complement strand
GAATTACGAATTATGAATTACGAATTTTAAAATAAATGCTTTATTTCATGTATTGCTTCTAATAATATATAATGGTTTATCTGATTATTTAGTGTGTCAAAAATAAGGTAGGAGGCAAAAGGCATTAGGCAGGCAAAAAGAGTAGTTTATTTCTCGCAAAGTCGCAAAGAAGTTAGGGAAAGAATGAAAAAGTATATACGTGAAAATATTTTTATAATTGCATGTTAGCACTACCTATAAGCCCCGGAGGGTGTGGCAAGATAAATTCAATTGAAAAACCTGAATGTGAGTAATTTTTCTATTTCGTTTATCGAAAATTTATGCTTGACACAGGGGGATGCAAATGAGCTGAAAAAAATCCCATGCGAAGAAAGAGCAATCTATTCTCCGTGATTTGTGAGCACGTAATCCTTTAATATTACAAGAGTTAGTCATAATAAATAATAATTACTCTATCATATCGAGCATGATTCGGTATGTTTCGAACAAGGTAATATCTTTTTTGAGATCAGAATGCCAGTTATTAATTTTTGCTTGCTTTACCGAATCCAATCCGGCATCGTTTGTTTTTACCACATTAAATGTTGTATCAATAAATAAATTGGTAAGTTGTTTACCCGCTTTGGTGTATTTCTCCGATAATTTTGATTCAAGCTCTTTATGTCGTTTATAGGCATCAATTTCTAACTCTATTGTATAGCTATTCTTTTTATCGGCAAGCCATTCAGAAGCTTCGTTCACAAGAATAAATGAAGAATCTTTTTCAACTCGGTGTTCTGATTTACGAGACAGTTTTTTTATGTTTTCTTTATCCGACCAGCTTGAATATTTTAATTTATCTATTTCTGTCCATGGCAATGGATAGTCTAAATCTTTTTCACCAATCTCAAGATGTTGGTATATGTCGGGTAAAACAATATCGGGAGTTACACCTCGTAATTGGGTGGAACCACCATTAATCCGATAAAATTTTTGAATAGTTAGTTTTAAACTACCGAGAGGTTTGAGAGCATTAAATTTATTTGGAACTGCTCGGTCAATATCTACAAATCGTTGTACGGTACCTTTTCCATATGTTGATTGAGTGCCAACAATTACGGCACGTTTGTAGTCTTGCATTGCGGCAGCTAAAATTTCGGATGCTGATGCACTAAATGTGTTTACCATTATTATAAGGGGGCCATTATATTGGATGTCGGAATCGTTATCTCTTAAGATTTGTTTGTTCTTTCCTACCATTACTTGCACAACGGGACCTTTTTCAATAAATAACCCTGCTATATCAACTACACCGGGTAAAGAACCACCACCGTTATCTCTTAAGTCTACAATAATTCCCGAAACGTTTTGAGTGTTCAGTTTTTCAATTTCTTTTTTCATGTCATCAGCACAGTTTCTTCCCTTACGATCATTCATGTCAACATAAAATTGCGGAAGAAAAATATACCCAATGCGTTTTTTTTGATTGTCTTTTGATGATATTACAGCAGAACGGACATATTGGTCTTCGAGTTCTACAATATCACGGGTTATGGTTATTTCTTGTGTGCTCCCATCGACTTTTTTTACCGTAAGGGTTACTTTTGTGCCTTTTGGTCCGCGAATTAACTGAACCGCTTCGTCGAGACGCATATCGGAAATGTCTACCGGTAATTCACCTTCTTGTGCTACTTTTAAAATTAAATCGTCGGGTTGTAAATCTCCTTGTTTCCATGAAGGACTTCCCGGCACAATATTAACCACACGTATATATCCGTCTTTTTGTGACAATGTTGCTCCAATCCCTTCTAATTTTCCCGAAATGCGAATGTCAAAATCTTCTTTGTTTTTTGGAGCAAAGTAATTGGTGTGTGGGTCATATGCAGAAGTAATGCTATTAAGATAGGTTGAAAATCGGTCGTCTTCAGTAATTTTTTCTATTCGTTCGAAACGATTTTCATAACGTTTTCTGATATTTTCCCGAGCTTCTATTTCTATTTCTTCAAAACTTTTAATTTTAACTGTATCTGAATTTTCCTGTGCCTTTTCTTGTTTTTTTTCTATGGAAAGAATCTCATCAACAACTTGGTATTTAAGATGTTTTCGCCAAAAATCTTGTAACGAGTCATTGTTTGCGACAAATTCACGCTCATCGGTATTTAAAAAGAATGTTTCTTTTTTTTCATAATCAAATGGTTTTTCCAGTAATTCAGCATAGATAGATTTTATATATTGCTGCTGTTGGTTAATAAGTTCGAATGAGACTAAGAAAAAATTGAGAGATTGATTTTTTATTTCATCATCAATACTGTGTTTGTATGTTTTAAGTATGTTTTCTTGTTCCCGGGTAAAGAAGTTTTTGTTGTAATCTAAACTTTTCATGTATAAGGTGTATACTTTTTCCGAAAAGTCATCATTTATCTCTTGAGGAGAAAAATGAGCCATATTTAAGAGTTCAACAGTTTGTGTGATGAGGAGTTTTTCTTTCTTTGTTTTATCGTTCAGGTAGTTGGAAGAGAACAGGACGATAAATAAAATCGGGAAAAGAAGTATAAGAAGTTTACGAAATAATGTCATTTGTATATTTTTTTGTATGTATTTTTAATTCTAACGAAAATACTAATTAATTTCTTATCCTAGGAAGGATTTTTAATATATTTTTAATGGCATAATTGTTGGTTAGAGAAAAAAAGTTGTTTTATTTTTCATTTTTTTAAAATCATACTACTATGAAATTTTTATATCCTATACTTATTATTTCTATAGCAATGCTCAGTTCATGTACCTATTATGGACCCGATGCTGAGGATGGTGAGGCTTTTTTGAAATTAAACTGGGTCGATCGCGAACCGGTTTATGTTGACCCCGCAGGTGCTGTTCCCAATCATTTCAGGTGGGATACTTATTATAAAACATATCCCGGATTGTATTACGTATACTTTGAGTATGAGTATTTGTCTTCACGCGGAACTGTCGTATATCCATATGAAATAGAGATTGAGGTGTGGAATTATGAAGCGGAAGGTCGTTATGATGATGGCGATGATGTCTTCTTTGAACTTATTTTATTTCCTGATGGGTATTTTGATTTTTATTATGATGTGGAACATAAAAATATGGAGATTGAAGATTCTCTTTTGACTCAAAAAATTGAAGTAAGTAAAAAACGAGAACTAAAAAATGGTGTAGGAATAGAATATACTGTGTATAGATTACCAACATTTATTAAAAAGTAAATGTGTGGGTATGTTATTGAAAGCAGGTGTCTGAAAAGGCAGCTGCTTTTTTTTATTTAGTTTTTGTGCGAAAACTCCAAATATATCGTTATTCTCATGTTGAAAACAAACATTTACAGGCGTAAAATTATTGATTTTCAAGATTTCGAAAGCTTCGCCTTTGAAGCTTTCGCATCAGAAATACAGAAAAAAAGTAGTTTTTTCGCAAGCACTATTTATCAATTTCGCTTCCGCAAGTTTTGCGAAACGTAACTTATATGCTATAAATGTGCATGAGCACAAAGTCTGCTCATATATGTTTGCATATGCACGATGAAATCTTTCGACAATTGCTATTTCCCGATATACCATTCATGTTTTGCTACAAGGGGAATTCGTCTGCCAAAACCAAATGATTTTGAAGAGACACGTAAAATAGGAGGAAACTGAAAGCGTTTGTATTCGTTATTATTTACCTTGGTGATTGTGTCGTGAACAGTTTGTGAGTCAAATCCTTGGGAAATAATATCTTGGGGAGATAATTTCTTTTCGATGTATTCAAATAAAATTGCATCTAAAACGTCATAATCAGGAAGCGAATCGGAGTCTTTTTGATTAGGTCGCAGTTCTGCAGATGGAGGCTTTATAATCGAGTTGTAAGGAATAATTTCATTGTTTCTGTTAATGTAGTGAGCAAGTGCAAATACATCTTTTTTGTACACATCACCCAGCACCGAAAGTGCTCCGTTCATGTCTCCATACATGGTGCTGTATCCAACGGCAGCCTCACTTTTGTTTGAAGTATTGAGTAAAATGTTCCCAAATTTGTTGCTTAAAGCCATAAGCAGTAAGCCTCTGAGTCGTGCTTGTATATTCTCTTCGGCAACAGAAAATGGTAAGTCTTTAAAAATGGGTTTAAGATTTTCTCTAATACTAGAATAACTGTCTTGTATCGGAAGTATATCATATTGAATGTTGAGGTTTTGTGCTAATTCTTTTGCGTCAGAAATAGAATGTTGTGATGAGAATTCGGAGGGCATGAGAAGAACACGAATATTTTCCGGACCAAGTGCATCAGCTGTTAATGCGAGAACAACAGCCGAGTCAATACCTCCTGAAAGTCCTAAGGTTGCTGTTTTGAAATTGTTTTTTGCGAAAAAATCGCGAATGCCGAGTATCAGTGCATTATAAATCTTCTCAATTTTATTAAATGTTGGTAAAGATGCTCCTTTTTGAAAACAGTCAACTTTTGTGTCAATTATAGCAAAATCCTCAGCAAATTCTTCTGATTCGAGTACAATTTCTCCTTTTTGATTTACCAGTTTAGAGCGACCGTCAAAAATAATTTCGGTATTTGCACCTATTTGATTTACATATAAAATAGGTATATTGAATTTTTGAGCATTATCTTGCAACACGGTTGTTCTTGTATATTCCTGATTGTATGAAAAAGGTGAGGCTGCAATGTTTATCACCATATCAGGATTGTGTTTCATAAGTTCTTCCAGTGGCGACTGACGATATAATTTGTTTTTTGCGAATGATTGTTCAAATAATTGGTTGTCCCATAAATCTTCACATATTGTGACTGCAAATGTGTGTCCTTTGTATTTTAGAACAGAAAAGTTGTTGTTTGTTTCAAAATAGCGATATTCATCAAAAATATCGTAGGTAGGCAAGAGGGTTTTATGGAAAGTTTGTGTAATTTTTTTATTAGAGAGAAATAAGGCGGAATTGTATAATTGTTTGCCGCGTTCGTTCTCATTAATTGTTGGACACCCTATAATTGCTGCAATAGAGTCGCAATGTTGGGCGATTTTTTCGGCAGAATCAGAGCATTTTTCAATAAAATCTTTTTGTTCAAGTAAGTCCAAAGGTGGATATCCACATACTGAGAGTTCCGAGAATACAATGAGTTCAGCATTTTCTTTCTTGGCTTGTTCAATAGCAGAAATTATTTTTTCTGTATTAGACGAGAAATTTCCGACATGATAATTTAATTGAGCAAGAGCAATATTCATATAATTTATTTTTGTTGGTCAGTAAAATAAATATCTAATAATTTTTGTGCTGCAATAAATGAACTGATTTTTTGTTCAACAACTTGTTTTTCAATAGTATTAATTTTATTTTTAATTGCATTTGATTCGTAGAAACGTTGTTTCAATTGTTCGTGTATACTTTCAAACATCCAATATTTAGCTTGTTCGTTTCTTTTTTCTTCAAAAAAGCCGGACATTCGGGTAGTTGAAATGTATTCTTCTATATGTTTCCAAATATCTAATAATCCATTTTTTTCGAGAGCAGAACAGGTAAGAACCTTTTGTTTCACTCCCGAAGGATGTGGTGGAAAAAGCCCCAGTGCTGTCTGATATTCTTGTCGTGCCATGTTTGCACGTTGAATATTGTCGCGATCTGCTTTGGTGATAGCTATGCTGTCAGCCATTTCCATAATTCCCCGTTTTATTCCCTGCAATTCATCTCCTGCACCGGTAATCATGAGGAGTAGAAAGAAATCAACCATTGAATGTACTGCTGTTTCAGATTGTCCGACGCCAACTGTTTCTATAAAAATAACGTCGTATCCGGCAGCTTCACAAAGAATAATTGTTTCGCGCGTTTTGCGGGCAACTCCACCTAAAGAACCGGCAGAAGGTGAGGGGCGAATATATGCGTTTGGATCGGTCGAAAGTTCTTCCATACGTGTTTTGTCTCCCAAAATACTTCCCTTGGTTCGTTCGCTCGATGGGTCTATGGCCAAAACAGCAAGTTTGTGTTTGTGCTGGGTGATAATTTTACCGAACGATTCTATAAATGTACTTTTCCCCACACCGGGAACTCCCGTAATTCCAATACGAATAGATTTTCCGGAATAAGGAAGGCAAGCATTTATAATGTCTTGTCCTTTTTTGTAATGTTCGGGCAGGTTGCTTTCTATTAGGGTAATTGCCTTGCTCAAAATCGAAATGTTTCCGTCAACTATACCTTTCACGTATTCGTCGACCGATAATATTGCTTGTTTTTTTTTGTTTTGTTTGAAGCGAGCTATTGCATTTGGATTAGATGTTGGTTGTTGGTCAACTCCTTTTTTTTCGTGCATATGGCTTGAAAAATTTCAGTCTTGATGTTTCATAATTCTTTTTCTCTATTTTACGAAGGTATAATTTTACGCATAATTTCGGAATATGCTTTAATTAAAAAACAAACATATTATAAACAACAAACTGGATTGTTAATATGAGCAAACAAACCGGTTTGTCTGTTGGAGTCTATGTTTTTTATTGATGTTTTTCTTTAAGACCGTTGTCGAGTGCTGCAAGAAAGTCTTCGGTTGTAACCCAGTGAGAATCTTGCATGTCTTTTCCGTGAATTGATAATGCGAGGTCTTTTGTCATTATTCCCGATTCAACAGTTTGAATGCAAACATTTTCGAGACTCGTGCAGAAATCTATGAGTTCGGTATTTCCATCGAGTTTTCCTCGAAATGCCAAACCGCGTGTCCATGCAAAAATTGAGGCAATAGGGTTTGTGGAAGTTTTTTGTCCTTTTTGATGTAAACGATAATGACGTGTAACTGTGCCATGAGCAGCTTCTGCTTCCATTGTTTTTCCGTCGGGTGTAATAAGTGTTGAGGTCATTAAGCCGAGCGAACCAAATCCTTGAGCAAGTGTGTCGCTTTGTACGTCTCCATCATAGTTTTTACATGCCCAAATATATTCGCCGCTCCATTTTAGTGATGCTGCAACCATGTCGTCAATTAGTCGGTGCTCATATGTTAAATTATGTTTATCAAATTCTGATTTGAATTCATTTTGGTAGATTTCTTCAAAAATATCTTTAAATCTGCCATCGTATTTTTTGAGAATGGTGTTTTTTGTTGACATGTAAAGCGGCCATTTTTTCTGAAGAGCCATATTGAAACATGCTCGGGCAAAACCGTAAATTGATTTGTCGGTATTGTACATTGCCATGCCAATTCCGTCTCCTTCAAAATCATTAACTTCGTATGTTTGTGGTGCGTCACCATTTTCGGGCGTAAAGGTTATGCTTAGTTTACCTTTTCCTTTTGTAAGAAAATCGGTTGCCCGATATTGGTCACCATGAGCGTGACGACCTATAATAATAGGTTTTGTCCAGTTGGGAATAAGTCGCGGCACATTCTTAATAACGATTGGTTCACGAAATACAGTGCCATCAAGAATATTCCGAATAGTTCCGTTTGGCGAACGCCACATTTCGGTTAAATTAAATTCTTCAACTCTGTTTTCATCAGGTGTTATAGTTGCACATTTTATGCCGACGTTGTATTTTTTTATTGCTTCGGCAGCTTCAACCGTAACTTTGTCAAGAGTTTTATCTCTGTTTTCAATACTTAAATCATAATATTTAATATCTACATTGAGATAAGGTAATATAAGTCGTTCTTTAATAAAAGCCCATATTACACGGGTCATTTCATCACCGTCAAGTTCGACTACCGGATTTTTAACTGTAATTTTTTCCATCTGTTTTTATGTTTTATCAATATTTATACAAATCAACTAAAAAAAACAATATAACGGTCGCTGCAAAGCATTAAACAATTCATGTTTCTTATTGACTGTGAACATTATTTTGAATGAAATTCTTTTTTCTGTACACGAATAAACTTATACCACAGGATATACTAGCTGCAATACCAATAGGGTATGCAACAGATGTGTCTAAATTGAATCCTTCGGGGGCAACAAAAATATAGCTCAAAATAACTGCGGTTAAAAATAGTGCAGGAATAAAGGTTATGTAGAAATTCTTTTTTTCTTGTACTAAATAAACGGTAATTGTCCATAACACTACGGCAGCAAGTGTTTGGTTTGCCCATGCAAAATAACGCCATATAATGCCAAAATCTATTAAAGTAAAAATGAATCCGGCAATAAAAAGAGGAATGGAAACCAAAAGTCGTTTTACTATTGTTGATTGTGAAATCCGGAAGAAATCTGCAATAATTAAACGAGCTCCTCGGAATGCGGTGTCACCTGTGCTTATGGGTGCTGCAACAACGCCAAATAGTGCCAGAATTGCTCCGAATGTCCCGAGAAGTGAGTTGGCAATTTCGTTAACGACAATGGCCGCATTTCCATTATTTTCAGTCATAGTTGTGTTTAATTCGTGCACACCACCGTAGAAACTCATTGCTATTGCTGCCCAAATTAGAGCAACAATACCTTCAGAAATCATTGCTCCATAAAAAACTTTTCGTCCGTGAGTTTCATTTTTTATGCAACGAGCCATGAGAGGCGATTGTGTTGCGTGAAATCCGGAAATAGCACCACAAGCTATACTTATAAACATCATGGGGAAAATGGGGAAGCTTTCTTTGTCTGCATGCATGTTTCGAAAGGTTTCGCTTGTTAATTCCGGCATTGTATAATCTCCTGCAATGAGAGCAATAATAAGTCCCAACGCCATAAAAATAAGTGCAAATCCAAACACTGGATAAATTTTTCCGATAATAGTATTTATTGGAAGTAAGGTTGCAAGTATATAGTACACGAAAATAATTGCAATCCAGGTATTTACCGAGCTGAAAATTGAAGTCGAATTTATGAGTATTCCTGCAGGTCCGAGTACAAACACAGCACCCACAATAACCATAAGAAATACGGTAAATAAACTCATGGCATGTTTGCCGAATTTTCCTAAATAAATACCAATAATTTCGGTTATGCTGAGTCCGTTATGCTTAACCGAAAGCATGCCGGAGAAATAATCGTGTACTGCCCCACCGAAAATTGAACCAAAAACAATCCATAAAAAAGCAACCGGCCCCCACATTGCTCCGGCGATTGCACCAAAAATGGGACCAAGCCCTGCAATGTTGAGGAATTGAATGAGAAAAATACGCAACCACGGGAGTGGGGTGTAGTCTATATTGTCTTGAAGTTTGTATGCAGGAGTTTCTCTGTCGGAACGAACGCCGGCAATTCGTTCTATTATTTTTGAATAGAATACGTACCCAAGTATGAGTAAAATGACGGAAATACTAAACGTAATCATAATTATACAAACTGTTTGATTAGTGAAATTGCTTGATTATAGTATCCTCCACCAAATAGGGTGTAATGATTCATTATATGGTAGAGAGTGTACAGAATTTCTCGTTCTTCATGTCCTGCCGATAAAGGATATTC
>CAZLCY010000030.1:0-17298 GCA_964558075.1 uncultured Bacteroidales bacterium | reverse complement strand
AAAAATTACGGGTTCGTTTTTTTTGCTCTGTGCCAGAGCTTGTTCAATATAGATATGTTTGCTTTCGGTACGTGCTCCGTAATTTGAATGGTACGACTCGTCTATATCGGGAATAAAAAAGGTTGGCCAGCCGTCATCGGTTTTTCGAACATGCTTTTGGTAGGTCATTTTTATTCTTCTTTGATACGTGATTTTAATTTTGCAATATCATCTAGCGAGCGTTTGAAAAACTGGTAGCGAACTTTTTCGGAGGTTCCTGATATTAAGGTTGATTTTTGAATTAAATTATAGAGCCAGTCAACAGTTTCATTGCAAAATGTTTCGTGTGAGGTTACTATAATATTGATAGTGTTGTGGCTGATATATACACGACGGTATTTTTGTGAAATTGCTAATACACAATTGTTGCTTATTTCTATTTCGCTGAAGTATAATTTAAAATTTTCGTCAATACCATTTTTTGTACTGCTTGAAGCCATCTCTTCAACACTCAGTATTTCTCGTTCGGTTTCTTCGCATACCCATAATGCATCTTCTTTTGATTCGAACCATCCCGATTCCCAGTAATATGAGATTTGTTTTATTAAACTGTTTACCGTGGCATGTGTCCATATTTCGGTTGATTTAAAGTTTCGGTACATGTCGGCAACTTCCTTTACCTCTTTAAATGTGTCGTCATCTAATAAATCTCGTGAAAATTTCTTGTGTGCATATTCTTTGAGGTTAATTATACCTTTGAGCCAATAAAAAATTTTGAAAGCCATGACAGCTTTAAAACCAAAGTGATGATAAATTGGAATGTCTACAGCTGAATATATAAATTCAATGTCGGGCGTAGACTGAAATAAAGCTAGTTGTTTTTTTATGAATAGTAAATGATTGAATAGTGATGTCTCGTCTTGTAAGGGATTGTATGTGAATGAAACAGTGTTCGGGTTTTTACCGAAAAGAGAATCAAATGACAGGGTGAAATGAGAGCAGAGCGTAACAATTTCATCTGCAGTAAGTGATGTGGTGCCGCGAATTCTTCGATAGGCACTGTCGGTACTGATTTGTAATATGTCTGATATTTCGTTTACTAAAGATTGATGTGAAAGTAAACAGTTTTGAATTTTTTGAAATAATAGTGTTTGAATGCTTTTGTTTTCTCCTGTTTGTTTCATTTTGAATTGTATTTTCGGTGTTTTCAATTTAAATCTTTTGCAATATATTCTTTTTATTTTAAAAAGCGAGTTTAAAATAATTAAAAAATGCAAAAACAATAAAAAATAATATTTTTATATTATTAAATAATTGTTTTTTGCCAATTGTCACGCACCCTACCCGTAAGTATCCGTTTTTTAGTCTAAGTATCTCCTTTTATATTTGTACTGAGGTTAAGATTTTGAAATGTTATTACAACTTTAATTTTTATTCTACTCTCTTTCTCTTTTTGCTCCTTTGAGGTGCAACACCAGTAAAACAGCCACGAACGTGGCTGTTTCTTTTTTATTTAATTTGTTATGTAAGTAATATCCGATTCTGATGCGAAAATTATATCTTTGTTCCTATAAACAACAATTTTGATTGTTGTAATGTACCGAAAAACCGTAAGGTCTGATTTTTTAAATGTATTCAAATGAAAATATTAGTTATTAGCAATTATTCACATAACCATACAGTTCGTCCCGAGGCTGAAATTTTTCTTGCTTTGGCACGTCGTGGTGTTGAAGTTCATATAATGACGAAACAAGAAAGTGAGTACACTCGCTTGTTTCGTGAGGAGGGTATTCAAGTAAGTTTTTTGCATCCGGTAAAAAAGGCCGATAAGGAGGAGATTGCACGGATACGTAATTATATTATTGAACATGATATAGATATTTTGCAATTATTTAATAATATTGGAATACGTGCCGGGATACCTGCTGCAAAGGGATTGCCTGTAAAGGTTGTTTTGTATAGAGGCTATGCCGGTAATCTTAATAAATTAAATCCGGTATCATATCTTAAACATCTTCATCCGCAGGTTGATGCTATTATTTGTAATTCGATTGGGGTGAAAAATTATTTGGATAAACAGTTACCGAGAAATGTCAATAAAACTATTGCAATCAATAAAGGTCATCGTTTGGAGTGGTATGCTGATGTGAAACCGTATGATATTCGTTCAGAATTAGGTTTACCTGCCGATTCTTTTGTGTTTGTAAATACGGCAAATAATCGTACGATGAAAGGTATTCCATATCTTTTGCAAGCGGTTCATTCGTTGTCGCCGGATATGAATTGTCATCTTGTAATTATTGGCGAAGGAATGGATACGCCTCAAAATAAGCAGATTATACGACGGGGAAAAAATACCGAAAAAATTCATTTGCTCGGACATCGAGCGAATGCTCTTGAAATTGTAAAAGCATCGGATGTGTTTGTGTTGTCTTCTATAAAAGGTGAATCGATAACTAAATCGGTAATTGAGGCTATGTCTTTGGGTATTCCTCCAATTATTACCGATATTCCGGGAAATGTGGAATTGGTGGAGCACGAAAAATCGGGTTTGGTGGTGAAACGTAAAAGTTTCAAGGCTTTAGCCGAAGCTATGAACAGATTATATGATAATCGCGGTTTTTGTGCTCAATTGGCAGAAAATGCTCCTCGCCATATCAGACAAAATCTGAACGCTGATACTACTGTGCAAGAGTATTATGATTTCTATACTCAGCTGGTTAATAAATGATATTTGGTTTTTTTGTAAGTAGTACTTGCAGAAAAAGTTTTGATTTTAGTATAATTCAAGAATAAGTGTTGTAAGAAGATAAAATGGGTAGAGTTGAATAGTGTCACCTCTCACGGGGGGTTTATGAATTCCGACCACCTTTTTTCTTCAATTATGTTATCCCTCCGGGATTCTTGTAATTGCACTATTAGTTTGAGTTGTTTTTCTCGCAAAGCCGCAAAGTCGCAAAGAAGTCCGTAAAAAGAAAAAGTATATGTGTGAAAATAATTTTATGATTGCTCAACTTGTAAACCCGGCGGGGGGTGACATGATATAAATCCGATAAAAAATATGTGGTTACACTGTATTGAAAAGTGGAGAGTTTTTTTTCTCGCAAAGCCGTAAAGCCGCACAGTCGCAAAGCAGTTGGGGAAAAGAAAAAGCATATACGTGAAAATAATATTATAATTGCATGTTTGCATAACCTATACTCCCCGGCTAGGGTAACTTGATGAAATGAAAGAAAAAAGTGTGGTTATACTGTATTGAAAAGTGGAGTTTTTTTTTTCTCGCAAAGCCGCAAAGTCGCAAAGAAGTCCGTAAAAAGAAAAAGTATATGTGTGAAAATAATTTTATGATTGCTCAACTTGTAAACCCGGCGGGGGGTGACATGATATAAATCCGATAAAAAATATGTGGTTATACTGTATTGAAAAGTGGAGAGTTTTTTTTTTCTCGCAAAGTCGCAAAGAATACTCAAAAAAAAAAGGATTACAAAAAAATTGTAATCCTTTGATTTGCAGGTGACTCCGAAGGGATTCGAACCCCTAACCTCCTGATCCGTAGTCAAGTGCACTATCCAGTTATGCTACGGAGCCTTGCTTATTATGGTGCAAATATACTTTTTTTTTATGCATCTCCATAATTTTATGATTTTTTTTTCTTATAAATTGGCTATAGGAATACGATAAGTTGATTATTTTTAAGGCGTATATAAAATAAACTATAAATATGTTTTTTCTGCTTTCTAAATTACTTTATTTTTTGCTTACGCCAATTGTTTGGTTTATAGGCGTTTGTTTGTATGCTTTGTTTTCGAAAAATCAAAAAAGACGGAAACGGGTACTGAGTATTACCATTATTGTAGCATATGTAATGTCGAATTCTTTTGTGGTAAATGAGTTTGTACGTGCATGGGAAATACAAACGGTGCATATTGATTCTCTTAACAAACAATATGACTATGGAATTGTCCTTGGTGGGTTCAATACGTACGATTCTCAATTTGACCGGGTGAATTTCAATAAGGCTTCTGATAGATTGTGGCAGGCCTTGTTGTTATATAATACGGGGAAAATTAAGAAAATTCTAATTTCCGGAGGTGAAGGGCGCATTCTGAGAGAAGGATACTTAGAAAGCGTTATTACTCGAGATTTTTTGGTTAAAATAGGAGTGCCAAAATCCGATATTGTTATTGAGGAGAAATCGAGAAATACCTATGAAAACGCATTGTATACAAAACAAATGTTGGAATCTCAAAACGATTCTGTATCCTGTTTACTCATAACTTCAGCTATTCATATGCGACGTGCTCATGCTTGTTTTTCTCAGGTAGGCTTGTCTTGCGATACGTTTAGTGCCGATAGAATAGCAGGACCACCAAAATTTATTTTTGATTATTGCTTTATTCCTTCAATGTCTGCTCTTGAAAACTGGCGGGTTCTCTTTCGTGAAATTGCCGGATATCTCGCATATGCCATTAATGGATATGTGTAAATATCTCATTATGTCGCATTTGTTTCTGTAAATAACGCCACAATTTCTTCACATTCTAACATTGGAGGTTCAATAGTTTCTCCCGACAATGAAAACTGTGTATATGTTATCGGTTTCCCTTCTTTGAGAAATAGTGTTTCGTAGTGTGTTTTTATAGATAATATATCATCAATAATATCCGAATTGTATATGTCATGAGATGATGTATGTATTCTGTGATTGTTTTTGCTTATAATGTACTGTGTATAGGCATACAATTCTTTACTATCTGTTTTTAAATTGATTGTGCCGTTTTTTTGTAAAATATTGAGATACATGTTTAAAAAACGAGCAGATGTTAGTCTTTTTTTTGTGCGTCTTTTTTCTTTTTGCGGATCGGGAAATGTAATCCATATTTCAGATATTTCGTTTTCTGCAAATAATGAACTGATGAATTCTACACGAGAGCGGATAAATGCAACATTTGGAATATTTTCTTCGACTGCTGTTTTTGCTCCTCGCCAAAATCGAGCACCCTTTATGTCAATACCAATAAAATTTTTGTCTGGATATTTGCGTGCTAAATTTACACTATATTCACCCTTGCCACATCCGAGCTCTAAAACTATTGGGTTGGAATTGTGCCAAAAATGAGAACTCCATTTTCCTCGCATGGAGTATGATGTGTTGAAAACTTCTTTAAAATCTGGTTCTATAACATTCGGAAATGTTTTGTTTTCCGCAAAACGTTTAAGTTTATTTTTTCCGCTCACAACTACTTGTTTATTTTTGAATAAGGGATAACGAAAGTGATTTAATACCGGTAATGCTGCATGATTCATTTTTGCATCGCATAGCTTGTTCAAATGAAATGATGTATGTTCCTGTTTGAGGAAATTTTACACCTTGTCGAAATAAAAATGTGTTAGTATACGATGAGAATGATTTGTCTCCAATCCATTCGCCTTGATTGTCGGCTAAAATAAATTCTACCGTGTCTCGATAAAATGTATTATCGGGAAAAATTATATTTGTAAACAGGTATAAATTAGAGTATTGATACTTTTCATTATTGCAAATATCTAATGTGAGTGAATATTCGGTATTGGTATCGGTAACAGGAATTGAAAAACGAATAATATCATCTTTAGCCCATGTTGATTCAGGAATTTCAACCGTTTCTGAATATTTGGTTTTGTTTGAGCACTGTGAAAACACCAAAGCAGACAAACAGATAATAAAAATATGTTGTAATCTCATTAATTATTCTTTTTTAGGTGTTTCTTGATTATTGGTTCTCGGTTTTTGATTTTTCTTATTTTGAGGTCTTCTATTTTGACCTCCTTTATTTTGCGGACCTTTCTGCGGACCTTTTTTTTGTCCGTTATTTTGTTCATTTTTATTTGGAGTATTCTTATTTACGCTTTCTTTGTTTTGAGGGCCTCTATTTGGCTTTTTCTTATTATTTTTTCTCTTTTTATTTTTATTATTCTTCCCTTTATTATCAAATCGGGTTAAGCTGTCTTCTCCTACAACATTTGTGTAATCGTGATTTATTTCTGTTGAAATTTTTTCGATTTCGAGGTTTTCAGGTTTTATACCTTTTTTATTTAATTCAATAATTTCATGAATTCGTTCAATAGACAATTCTGCAAAACTCGGTATATCATTCTTTTTGTAGAAGTACCACATTGTTCTTTTGTACACATCTGTTTTCGAGTGTGTTGCTGTTCCTCCTTCAAATTGAAGAGCAATAGATGTGTTGGGGAAATCTTTACGTGCGTCTTCGTAGCTTTTTAGTTCGTAGTTAAGACAGCATTTTAATTTTCCACATTGTCCGGCAAGCTTTTGAGGATTGAGCGATAGTTCTTGCGTGCGTGCAGCCGAAGTAGAGACACTTACAAAATTTGTTTTAAATGAAGAACAACAAAGATCTCGTCCGCAGGGACCAACGCCGCCAATTCTTCCTGCTTCTTGTCGAGCACCAATTTGACGCATTTCAACTTTGATTCTGAATTCTTCTGCAAGAACTTTAATTAATTCTCTAAAATCTACTCGCTCGTCGGCTATATAATAAAAAATCGCTTTTGTTTTGTCTCCTTGATATTCAACATCACCAATTTTCATGTCAAGTCGCAAGTTTTTTGCAATTTGACGGGTGCGAATCATGGTAGAGTGTTCTAAGGCTTTTGCTTCTTCCCATTTTTCAATATCATTTGGTTTTGCTTTGCGATATATAGTATTGAATTTTTCACGAATACGATTTCTGAACACTTTTTTCATTTGTTCTTTAACAAGCTCTCCGGTTAGAGATACTACTCCGATATCATGCCCCGGAGATGATTCAACTGCAACAATATCTCCAATTTCAAGACTGAGATTGCTGCTGTTTTCGTAAAAGTCTTTACGTGTGTTTTTGAATCGTATCTCTACAATATTGTGTGTTGCCGGAACATCGGAAATATCTTGTAACCAATTTCTACAGTATAGTTTACTGCTTCCCGCTCGTTTTGATGATTCTTTGATTGATTCCTGAATTTTCTCGGGATCAATTTTTGAAGATGATATATTATTATTATTTGTTTCCATTTTAAATATCTTAATACAATGCAAAAATACAAAGTTTATGCTCTTAATAAAATCATAAGTTTAATAGAAAGGTCGAAAAAGATGATTTTCGGGTTACCGTTTCGTTCTATATGAAAGTGAGCCTCGTTAAATTCTTTGGTTATTTGGGCAATGTTTCGTTCGTTAATATAATGATGAAATTTGTCTGAGAAGTCTTTTTCTTGTTTATAAAGATACACAATTTTTTCTTGTTTCTGGTTAAGAATAAAGTTTTCGCGTATTAGTTTTAATGAATATTCAATAAATAATTTTTGTTTTTCTCTCCCTAATTTACTTAATATTTCTATTAATTTTGTTGTTTCAACTAAATTTTTCCCGTAAGTAAAGCGCATAATTTGAGTGAAATAGTTGAAAAAATCCTTGTGAGAGTTGTCGTGACTTATAAGCTGGAAAGCTTTGTAATAATTTCCATTGGCATTGTGAACAACCGTTCGCAAATCATCGCCTTCTAAATTAAAGTCGGCAGCTAATTTTTCTTGCATACTTGCCGAATCTATCTTGGGGATAGTACGGATTTGTGTGCGCGAAAGAATTGTTTGCAGCATATTGTCGGTATTTTCTGAAAGAAGAATGAAGAGAGTTTTTTCCGGAGGTTCTTCGAAAATTTTAAGCAGTTTGTTGGCACAGGTTTCATTCATTTTTTCGGCCATCCAAATAATCATTATTTTATATTCGGCCTCGTATGTTTTGAGTTGTAATTTTTTTAATATTTGACTACTTTCTTCATTTTGAATGCTACCTTGTTTGTTGTCTACGCCAATATATTCAAGCCATGCACTCAGTGTGAGGTATGGTTGCTGAACCATTATTTCTCTCCACTCATTAATAAAATTATCGCTTACCGGTTTTGATTTTACTTTGTCGTTTGTAGCAACCGGAAATACAAAATGTAAATCGGGATGTTGAAGTTTATTAAATTTTACGCATGAGGGACAAGTTCCACATGAGTCATTTTCTTGTTTGTTTGTGCAATTTATATATTGGGCGTATGCCAAAGCCATAGCCAACATGCCACTTCCTTCCGGTCCGTTAAATAGCTGAGCATGGCTTATCCTGTTGTTTGTAACAGTCGCTATTAATTCTTTTTTTATTTCGTCTTGTCCTATTATCTCTCTAAATAACATAATTATAAAGAATATCGTATTCCACCACGTACAGTCGGATTTTTTCGTATAGATGTTTCTGCATCATAGAGCACATCGTACAGAATCATTCCGTATGCTACCATTCCGCTTCCTAATTCTTTTTCGAAACCTCCGCCAAGCGGTAAGGAGTGAACGGCTGTTTTATAATTTTCTTGTGTCCACGTTTTGCTTAATTCGTACTCAACGTGCACAAAAAAGTTTTCAATAAATGTATATTCACCATAGAGGCGTGTGCCAAATGTAAAAAATTTTTGATTGTTTAATTCATTTTGTGTGTATAGAACAAATGGTGAAAATCCGGCAGAAATTTTTTCGGTAAATAAATAATTTATTTCCGGTGCAACATCAACTTGCATTACATTGTTTTCATAACTTACGCCAACATTACCTCCTGTACTTATTTGTGCGTATGTTATACACGAAAATAAAAAGATAAACATAAGTACAAAACCGAAGAATTTCATAATAAAATAATATATTTGTTTTAATTGATAAAAATACTAAAAATATTTTACACAAAGCAATATGTTGATAAGTCTTGTCGGTAAATATGATACATATGAGTATAATTCTCAAAATCAGATGAATGTGTCTCAGAAAAAAAGAAAATTCAGTACCCTTTATCGGGGAAAACGCAAAACTGATGATGCTTTTGTGACTATTAAACACTTAAAACAAGATTCTGCGATTCAACATAGCGATCATAGACTGCTTATTGAACAGTTTTTGTTTGGTGTTTCTGCTTTGCATTCTTCGGTTGTGAAAACTCACGAAATTATTGAAACAGAACAGGGATATTTCATTATTCGAGAATATTTGCAGGGCGTAGATGTAAAAACAATTATTTGCGACCCTGATTATTCGTATCTTCAAAATGCTTTGTTTGCCTGCCATTTAGGTGAAAAAATGTGTGAAGTCTTACACGAATTACATTCAAATAATATTATTCACCGTGATATAAAACCGTCGAATATTTTTATTGAATTTAATAATGAAGGTAAAATTGATGTGAATAATTTTTCTCTTAAATTATTAGATTTTGAAATGGCACAAGTGCATGGTGCCAATCTTTTTTATTTTTCGAAAGTGCCTTTTGCTCTGGTATATTCGCCGCCCGAACAAATTTTACGACAGACAGATATTATTAATCAAACATCAGATTTGTATTGTTTAGCTCTTGTGATGTACGAAATTATTACTCGTCGACCTCCTTTTTATAGTGGAAATCCTGAAATGTTGATTAACTATCAAATAAATAAAACTTTGTCGAGTAATTCACGTATTTCACGCGAAATGTTGGCTTTTTTGCAGAAAGCATCTTCTAAACATTTGTTTAAATTGCCACCAAACAGATATTCGCCGGAGCAAAAAAGAGAATTTTTAGAAGAAGGAAAGCAACACAGATTTCAGTCCGCTGAAGATATGAATGTTGAAATTCGAAAAATGCTTGTGCATATTCAAGAAAAAATAAACAAACGAAAAAATCAAAATGTATTTTCTCGTTTGTTTAAAAAATAATATCGTACGGATATTTTAAATAGTGTTTGTGAGAAAAGTTTTAATTCTTAATAGAACAACCAATAGCAACTGTTTTTTGTTTTGGTACTTCGATGCCTTTTAATAACGCATTTACTGCATCTGCAACATATGTCTCGGTTACTTTATCGGGGTTTTCATAATTGTTGTCTATTGCTCCTATGTATTTGACTTTGTTTGTGTTATCTTCCTTTTCAAGAATAAATACATGTGGCGTATGTGTTGCTCCATATTGTGGATATATTTTTTGTCCCTTGTCGAATAAGTATACAAACGGAAATTGTTTTTCTCGTGCACGTTTTTTCATCGCTTCAAAATTATCTTCCGGATAATCTTTTGAATCATTCGGGTTGATTGCTATAACCGGATATCCAAGCGGAGCAAAACGTCTGTGTAAATCAATAATACGGTCTTCGTATGCTACTGCATAAGGACAATGGTTGCAGGTGAAAATTACAATAAATCCTAGTGCATCTTCGTAGTCTAATAAAGAAACCATCGTGCCATCAATATTTTGGAGCGAAAAGTCTGTTGCTTCGTCACCTATATCGTAGCCTTTTGCTTTGGCACTTTTTTCTTCCTTTTTTTCACTTACCTCGCTATCTGTACTTTTAGCTTCGGTTTGATTGTTATGAGAGCAGTTGGAGTTACATGCACCTAATAAAAAAAATGAACTTGCAATAATTAATAATGTTTTCATAGTTTAAAAGTTTTAGAGTTATAAGTTGTTTGTTATAATTGTGCGTAATGTATTCTTTGATAATTTTTCTTGATAAAAGTCTATTTTTTCTTTGTTTTTATAAAATACTGTTGCCGGAATGCTCCCCGTCCATGTAGAATCTATTGCGGGAATCCAAATGTTCATGGAAGTAATGTCGGTCAACAAATAGGTGTCGGCAGAAATTGAGCGTTTTTCTAAAAAGGGAATTACGGTAGTTTCAAAATCGGAGGGTTTATCTAATGATACTAAAATTAATTTGAATGCCTTATCATTCATTTCTTCTTGTATTTCCATGAAATCCGGTAACTCTTCAATACAAGGCTTGCACCATGTTGCCCAAAAATTTACAACATAGAGAGTATCGTTTTTTTGTAAAAACGTGCTTTGTAAGTCTGTAAAAGATGTTTTTTCTTGAACCGGTTTTTTTTCAACTTGTTTAGTCTTGTTTGAACAATGAGTTAGCAGTAGTATTGATAGACTTATAAAAAGAAATTTCATGCTATTTTTTTTTGATATATATATAAGAACGACGTTTAATGAGAATTCTTACATTATTGCTTGTTTTAGTGAAATGTACAGTAATTATATTTCATTGCTCATTTTTAGAATTTTATGTCCAAATGCACAATGGAGACATTTGCGTTTTGTACAGTAATTGTTTGATAATTCTAAAAGTGCCTGACTTCGAAAAGCATTTTTACATTGAATATGAACTCTATTCCACGATGAAATAACTGAATTCTTTTCGGCAGGCAATTCTTCAAGAAATCTGAGAGCTCTGTTTGTATAAACATCTTGTTTTGTATGCGTTCCATAGGCAAACAAAAAAGGAATAACAGTGTTTATGAGTATTGTATTAATAGTATTTTCTCCTAAATATTTAACTCTAAAAGGAGATGTGTGTGAAAGGCGGTAGTGTGTGTCCCAATAGGAGTGGAGTTGAGTAGAAAAGAGAACGAAGCAGTCCTGTATCTCCGAACAATCGAGGATTGTGCCGCATAATTTCTGATGAAAATAGAGAATAGATGCAAATTGTGCAATTCTGATTGTCGGGAAATTAGGTGGACGCATTCTTGCAAATTTCCACAATTCGTGAGCTATTGGGGTGATATTATATTTTTTTTGAAGAAAAGTATATTCTTGTATGAGTTTTTGTGAATATTCATCCGGATGTTGAGTCGGTAATAAATTTGCCTGCCCAAACAGAAGGGATTCTAATTGAAATAAATTATCGGCGTGTTTCATGATTATTGAACGTGGTGTTGATTTTGCCAGCTCTTCAAAAGCTAAAGCATTTGTTTTTACGCCAAAATTTTGAGCAAGACTTATATAAAAAGTGTCTTCCCAATTATTATTGTAGATGTAATATCTGTGGATTATATCTTCAGCTTTTCGTTCGAATCGCTCGATAACCAATCTGTCGAACCATGCAGATTTGTATATTCCATCTATGTGAGAAAGATTGTCGAAACAGATATTTCCCGGAGGTAGGTGTTCAAATTCGTGTATTTTAGAAAGTGTTTGTGGTTTTATCGGTAATTGAGCAGTTGGTATGATGACACCATTTGCATTAGTTACCGGAATATCGTAATCGAAGACAATATGTAATATGACCGAATTGTAGGCGGGATTTTGTTCATGTTTGTGAGCAAACCAATCGCTTGCACGTATATGAATTTCAACATCACCAACCCAAAGAGTATTATTTATATATATATGAGCCTCAGAAAAATCGGGCCCCGAATCGGTATTGTGCGTGCCGATTTTTTGTATTGAAATTTTTTCATTGGTGGTCGTACAAAATTGTGCGGTATCAAATAATTGAAATTTCCACACATAGTGTAAAAATACTTCTTTCATGGCTGCGAATTTTGTTTGGATACAAACATACAGCTTTTTATGAAAAAATCAAATTCTTTATGATTTTGCAATAAAACCGACAAGCGATTCACATCCTCCAAGGTATTGCCATTGTGCTGAACTATTTTGAAGGTACGAGTTGTTTTCTCGCAAAGTCGCAAAGAGCGTAGAATCACTAATCATATTAGGACTTACCCGTGTTGTTGTTTTTCTCGCAAAGCTGCAAAGAAGTTGGGAAAAAGAAAAAGTATATGCGTGAAAATATTTTTATAATTGCATGGTTGCATAACGTATAACGCCGGGGGGGGGGGGTGATATGATAAATCCGGTTGAACAACCTGAATGTAAATAATTTTTCTATTTCGTTTATCGAAAATTAAAGCTTGACACAGAGTTTTGCTAGAGATTCGTTATTGTGCACAAAAATTTAATAACTGATATCTAAAAAAACATCATTATTCCGATAATTTTTTGACGATAAAACTAAGCATTATTGATAGTAACTTAGTTAATAAGCCCGTTTGTTGTTTCCTTCAATGTAATTTATAAATGCATTGTTTACTGCCCGATTTCCGCCGGGAGTTGGATAATTCCCGGTAAAATACCAGTCGCCCGGTGATTGTGGGCAGGCAATGTGAAGGTTTTCTACTGTTTGATATATAATATCCAAATCAATATCGAGATCGTCGGGACGAAGCATTTGCGCAATTTTTTTGCTTATTTGCTCGTCGGTGAATGGTGCGTAAATTTCTTGTACAAAGTTCTGAATTTCTTCTTTGGGCAGAGTCGATTGCTGTTTTGAGTTATTATAAACTTCATTAATAATAAATTCTTGCTTTGTATCGTGCAAAAGCTCAATCGCAGCATTAAATGCACATAAATCACCAAGTTTTGCCATGTCAATACCATAACAATCAGGATAGCGAATTTGAGGTGCAGACGATACTACAATAATTTTTTTCGGTTGTAAACGGGCAAGTATTTTAATAATACTTTTTTTCAAAGTTGTTCCTCGTACAATAGAATCGTCAATAACAATAAGATTGTCGGTGTTTTTTACAATTCCGTATGTTACATCGTACACATGAGCGACTAAATCATCTCGACTTTTATCTTCGGTAATAAACGTACGAAGTTTCACGTCTTTTATTGCAATTTTCTCTAAATGAGCTCCTCGTTGGATAATTTCGTGTAATTTTTCGGGTGAAAAATTACCGCTTGTATGTAGTTGAAGTATTTCTTTTTCTTTAATTGAATTTATATATTCCTGCATACCTTCAATCATTCCGTAATAGGCAATTTCTGCCGTATTTGGAATAAACGACATGACCGAATTTTTATAATCGTGGTTTATAGATTCTAAAATTTGAGGGAGAAGAAGTCGCCCCAATTTTTTTCGTTCTTGATAAATATCGGCATCACCTCCGCGAGAAAAATAGATACGTTCAAAAGAACACGATTTATTTTCTTTTGGTTTTTGTACCATTTCAACACAGACTTCACCCCCTTTTTTTATAATTACCGCATGTCCCGGAGGTACTTCTTGTATAGAATTTATTGAAACGTTTAACGCAGTTTGAATAACCGGACGTTCCGAGGCTGCCACTACAATTTCGTCGTCGGCATAGTAAAAAGCGGGACGAATTCCTGAAGGGTCGCGCATAATAAAGGAATCGCCATTTCCAATTATACCGGAAATGACATATCCGCCATCCCAATGTTTTGATGCTTCTTTGAGCACATTAGAAACTCGTAATTCTTTGGAAATAAGTTCGGAAATTTCAACATTATTTTTTCCTAAATCTTTATATTTTGCAAATATTCGTTGGTTTTCTCTATCTAGAAAATGCCCGATTTTTTCTAAAATTGTAATAATGTCGGTATATGCCCGCGGATGTTGACCTAAATCCAATAATTTTTGGTATAGTTCATCCATATTGGCAAGGTTAAAATTGCCGGCAAGCATAAGTGAACGAGTTTTCCAGTTACTCTCTCGTTTTACCGGGTGAGTGTTGGCTATATCGTATTCTCCAAATGTACCATAGCGGAGGTGACCTAAGTAAACGTCAGCTGCAAACTGTGTGTTTTGTCGAGCCCAATGAGCATCTCGCAGTAAGTCGGGATTTGTTTTTTCAATCTCAAGGTATGGTTTGTTTATCTCTTTAAAAAGAGAAACTATCGGTGACTGTTCAATGGAGCGTATCCGCGTCAAAAAATCTGTCCCGATTTCGGTATCTAACTTGCAAAATGCTATTCCTGCCCCGTCTTGTCCCCGGTTATGTTGCTTTTCCATCAACAAATACAACTTGTTTAAGCCATATTTCCACGTCCCGTATTTTGCCTGATAATATTCGAGAGGTTTTAGTAAGCGAATGAATGCAATACCGCATTCATGTTTAATTGAGTCACTCATTATTTGTTTGTTTACTTTTCGTTACAAAAATATAAATTTATTGTTTTGTATTTCTTGAATACATATCTTTTTTATAATTTTTTATCATATTTTTTTTTATACGTCTAATTAGTTATAAATTTAGAGTCTGTTATAATTAACATTTATATTATGAAAAACATATTAAAGTATACACAAACATTGCTTCCGAAAGAATATTTTCAGAAGATTTTTATGCTTTTTAGTGTGTTTTCATTAGTTGTTTCAGGTTTATTTTATTTTCAAGAGTTATATTTTTCCTCAAGTATATTTCTTGTTTTTTGTGCAATAAGTATTGCTTTCTTGTTTCAAAAGACTGCTCAGTTTCCATTTGTTTATTTAGGGGTTCTTATAATAATTTATTTTTATACGATTATTGAGTTTGATTCCTTACATTATTTGTATGGAATTTTTTTTGTACTCATCTATGCCGGACTATTTCGTTTGCACATGTTATTTGAAATTTTTGCATTCGTCCTGTTTGTCGCTTCTTGTAGTATTCGTGCTTTGAATGTTGATGTTTTTACCCAATCATACTTTATCTTTTGTGTGGTATATTTTTTCTTTGTGATGTTTGTGAGTGTTATTCGAACTTTTATTCGAACTATGAATAATGAGCACTCAAAGGCTTTTCAACATATTTCGGAACAGACAAATTCTGAGGGCATGGTCTCTGATATATTATATAAAACACGAACACATTTGAGTTCGATTTTAGGTTTTTTAACGGCATTACAAACCGATAAAATTAATTTAAGTTCTCAAAACAGAGATTTCCTTGAGAAATTACAACACGAAAATCGTTCATTATTTGCGACTTTAGATTCGTATGGTTCAGAAGCTTCTCGTACACGGTCACAAGTTCAGAATAATTGTGTTGCTATTGTTTCGGAAATTATAAATAAACTTGTTGCCGAAGAGTATTATGTTTCTTTTTCTGTTAAAACGAAAGGAAATGTCCCCTCTGATGTGCAAAGTGATTTTAATGAATTACGTCTTGTTTTTTCAGAAATAGTTGAGTCGATATTGAAGAGTCGGCGAGCAATTCGACCGATTGATATTGACGTTGTAATTAGTTTTCCTTTAGAATCACAAACGCTCCAAACATTTTTGTTTGAAATAAACGTATCCGGCATGAAAAAGTTAATATATCCTGCTCCTCAAATTGTTGATATTTTTTCTGATTCATACGAAAATTCAAATATTCTTTTGTATCAGACCGATAGAGATGATTATGCTCAGATATTTTTGCCTCAAACTCTGCAGATACTCGGTGAGCAAAAAGCAAAGATAGCTATAAGACAATTTAATAAACGAAATGTGTCTTTTGTGTTTTCATATTCTTTTTGGAAAAAGAAACCCCTTAAAAAAAATGACAGTTTGCCAAAAGAAAGAAAAGATATAAAAAGTCGTATTAAAAAATTGCGAGTCTTGTTGGTTGAGGATAATTTGATGAATCAAAATATGGTTGCTATGATTCTGAAAAAACGTGTACACGAAGTTATGGTCGCAAATAATGGAAAAGAGGCATTGCAGATTTTATCTTCTTCAAAAGTAGATGTTATTCTTATGGATATTCAAATGCCGATTTTAGATGGATATCAAACAACGGAACGTATACGAAAAATAGAATTGGCAAACGAGGTTCACACACCGATTATAGCTCTTACAGCTAATGCTCTCGATAACGAACGGCAATTGTGTATGGAAAAAGGGATGGATGGATATTTAAGTAAACCTTTTGGTGTACAAGAGCTAATGCAGACCATAGAGGAGGTGTTGCTGAATAATGATAGTGTAGAGTAATGTGAGGTTTTGTTATATTTTCTTCGTAATGTTTGAACAGTCTTTTCGTCGTAATTATTATTATTATTCGAGTTCTCAATTTTTTAGAATTCAGAACACAAATTAAAATAAATCGTGGTAGTAAATCCTCAGTTGTTATTTCAAATGAATGATTTTGTTGTGTATTTTGTGATTATTGCAGTGCTGGTATTATATACATTTCGAGTATACACAAAAAATAAAATTGTATCGTTTCGTGTATTAATTTCGGTGTACGGAGTCTCAGTAGCTGTGCTTATAGTAGGCGTTTTTCTCATGTGGCAACGTCAATTAGAAAATTATGCGAGTATTTCAATAGTAAAAAATATTTTCATAGCACTGTCTGTTTCTTTACTTGTTTCTTTACTTATTACCACCCTGTTTTTTTTGGTAGAAGATGTTAAACGTGGGGTGGTTTGGATAACGAACGTGATTCGTCGTAAACGAATGGTACAATTTCAGGTTCGATCTAAATTCTTTCCGATTGCAACGCTACTACTTACGTGTATAATAACGGTGCTTGTTGTATATGGTACAGTATGGGGGTTTTCACAGTATAAAATAACACATATTGAATTTCAACACGCCTCTATTCCTCAGGAGTTTGATGGTTTTACCATTGTTCAAATTTCAGACACACATCTTGGCACATTTGGCAGTATAGAGGAAGTGAAAAAAGGTTTAGACGTTGTGCAGCAGCAACAACCAG
>CAZLCY010000029.1:0-18102 GCA_964558075.1 uncultured Bacteroidales bacterium | reverse complement strand
ATTTCGGGTAAATATGCAAAATGAAATTGTATCACCCGATGGTGTGTTCTTAAATGGTACATTTACCAACTGGAATTTAGCTGATGAAATTCGTATGAATTATTCGGCAGGAACTATTTATGAAGCAACAGTTCCTCTTCCTGTAGGTGCTCAGGTTGAATATAAATTTTCTAATGGAGCACAAAATTGGGGAAATTATGAAATATTGGATAGTCTATATTGTGCGGTAAATACCAGTGGTACTGATAATCGTGGATTTACTGTACCTTCTTCAGATACTCTCTTATATGAAGTTTGTTTCGGAACCTGCGACCCGTGTCAACAATCAGCTAATTTAAATCCAATAATATCTGTTGATCAAAATTCAGGTTATGCTCCTTTGGGCGTTAATTTTATGGCTGATGCCGAAGGTAATATTGCTGAATGGTCATGGGATTTTGGCGATGGAGATACAGATACAAGACAAAATGTGTTTCATGAATATCAAACTCCAGGTGAGTATCAGGCGTATTTAACAGTGTATGATTTTGAAGGTAAAAGTGAAAGTGTTTCTATCAATATTTTTGTTTATGAGCAAGACACAACGCCAAAAGCTAATGTTACATTCCGGGTAAATATGCAAAATGAAATTGTATCACCCGATGGTGTGTTCTTAAATGGTACATTTACCAACTGGAATTTAGCTGATGAAATTCGTATGAATTATTCGGCAGGAACTATTTATGAAGCAACAGTTCCTCTTCCTGTAGGTGCTCAGGTTGAATATAAATTTTCTAATGGAGCACAAAATTGGGGAAATTATGAAATATTGGATAGTCTATATTGTGCGGTAAATACCAGTGGTACTGATAATCGTGGATTTACTGTACCTTCTTCAGATACTCTCTTATATGAAGTTTGTTTCGGAACCTGCGACCCGTGTCAACAATCAGCTAATTTAAATCCAATAATATCTGTTGATCAAAATTCAGGTTATGCTCCTTTGGGCGTTAATTTTATGGCTGATGCCGAAGGTAATATTGCTGAATGGTCATGGGATTTTGGCGATGGAGATACAGATACAAGACAAAATGTGTTTCATGAATATCAAACTCCAGGTGAGTATCAGGCGTATTTAACAGTGTATGATTTTGAAGGTAAAAGTGAAAGTGTTTCTATATTTATAACAGTTTCTGAACAGTCAACTGAGCTTAATGCATCTTTTATTGCAAATGATTATGCAGGATATGCTCCTCTTACATTGGACTTTTATGATCAATCAAGTGGAAATATTAGTTCGTGGAATTGGGATTTTGACGATGATGGTATAATTGATTCGTATGAACAAAACGAAACTATTATGTTTCCGGATCCGGGCATTTATACGGTTCGATTAACAGTTGTCAATAGTGTAACCTTAGAATCTTCTCAATATACTCAAACTATTGAGGTATGGCAACAGCAAGAGGCAGATTATTGTAACAAAGCGTTGACAGCACAAGAAGGTGAGAATTTCTATGATTTTAATGCTATCCAAGAGGTGCCGTGGGAAAATACCGATGCTATTTGGTATGCATATACTCCTAGTAAAGATTGTAAAGTGCTGGTGAATTTATGCGATGCTTCATATTCAGGATGGCGTGAGGTGTTTGATGTGTATTCTGATTGCTTCGGAAACTATATTGATGTTAGGTATGATTATTGTGATGCCGGAGCCAATGCTTCTTTTACTGCAAATGCCGGACAAACGGTCTATTTTAAAGTTATGACAGAGGGACCTCAGCAGAACGAACCCGGTTTTTATTTTATAATTCAGGAAAATGATATTCAGGTTGGTGATGCTTGCTCAATGCCTCTTGTGGCTAGTGAGGGAGTTAATGTTGCTGATAATTCGTCAGGAGACCAGTGGTTTGAGTATTCTCCTCCGGCTATTGGTGATATTGTAATTAGTGCGGTCGGGTATACAAATGCAGATACGTATGTTCAGGTGTATGATACGTGTGGCGGACAATTATTAGCTGAAAATGACGGGGTGTCAAATCTAAGCCAATCTCAATTGGTATTATCTACAGCAAATTTGCCAAATACTATATATATAAATTGGTCAGGATTGTATACAAATGATGTGTATGACTGGTCTTTGGATTTTATTCCTGAAGGTGAAATGTATGTGGATTTTAGTGCAAACCGAATGGTTGCTCCGGTAGGTACGGAAATATTCTTTACAACCGGTTCTATTGGGTATGATGCGGTGAGCTGGGAATTCGATGGTGATAATATATATGATTCATATGATGCGAATCCTTCATATATATATACTTCTCCCGGAGTCTATACTATTACACATACTATTTATAATACCATGGGAGATTCTCTTGTTGAACTTAAACATGATTATATTACTATTTATGAAGAGTCTGTTGATCATTATTGCGAATCAGCACGTGATGTTATTATTGGAACAAATACATTTGATTTTGTGAATGGCTTAAGTCAATGGTATAGTTATACTTCTGATTTTGACGGTGAATTGCAAGTTTCGTTTTGTAATGTTCCAGGCATGGAGGTATTTGTGAGTTCAACAATGATAGATTGTGATAGTACGATGTTAGAAGATTACAGATTGGAAAGTTGTTCGTCTTCAGATAATGGATATGTGTATACTTATCAAGTAAATCAAGGTATGCAATTGTATTTCAACGTGCAAGCATATGAGTCCGGATTAACGGGTACAGGTGTTCAGTTCGAGGTGCAAAAAATACTTCCGGAACCGGGTAGTAGTTGTGATTTGCCAATCGTACTTCAAGCATCCTCAAGTCATACAATAGGTTTTTCAGAAAATAATACTTATGCAGATGAGTGGTATACCTATACCGCTACCGAAAATAAAGTAGTGGAATTGAGTACCTGTGGTAATGTTGCCGAGTCCGGGGAATTATATTTCTCATTATTTTCTTCGTGTGAATCAGCTAATCAAAATATGTATCTTGATGCAAATCATCGATATTGTATGGATGGAAGTAATGGTGAAGTTCGTTTGTATGAAATTCAGGCAGGAGAAACAATATTAATACATCTTTCAGGACAGGGAATGCAAGCAATGGATTGGAATTTTGTTGTTCGTGATTATTATGATGGGGAAGTCTGTCAAAAGCCTATTAGTGCTCTTGAAGGAACAAATACATTGCCTGCATTCGAGGAAATTCATTATGTGTATACAGCCTTGCAAGATGGTTATGTTTCGGTAAGTAATTGTAATACTATAAACGCAGATACTACATATGTTGACGTTTCTTCGGGTGTTATGGTTGCTGACGCGTGTGGTGAGAGTGCAGAAATATATACATATGCTTCCGCTAATTGTGATAAGGGGGCTGAAGCTCTTTTTCAAGTGACTCAAGGTCAGGATTATCATATAACTTGGTATTCGTATCCTACCGATTGGGTTTTGCAGTTTGTAACCGATACTGTGTTGCCGGCAGGTGTTTCGTGTGACAATCCTGTTGTCTTGTCGCAACCACAAACAGAAGTTCAGTCATCCGGTAATATTGTGTGGTTCGAATATTCTGCTCAACATACCGGTAATGTGACTTTTACTTCAGATTTACAATATGAAGCATCGGTTATTATTTTGAGTGAATGTGCACCGATTTCTGAGAACTCTCAAAGTACTGCGCCGTTTGTAATGGGGAATAGTGGTATAACACTATGGACAGAACAAGGGGTAACATATAAGGTATGTCTTATTTTTCATGAATTAGCACCTGTTGATCCGTATATTATGTCATATGTAGAAGAGGTAGGAGCAACTATACCTCCTCATATATTCTGCGAAGATGCAGAGGTTGTTTCTGCCGGAACATACCAAACAACAACTGCGTATCATAATTATTGGTATCAATATACTGCGACGTCTGATGTGTATCTCGAAATAGCAGATGTGCAACAGGATTTACAAAATAAAAATATATATGTTCAGGTTTTTGATACCTGTGCACATGGTATTGATGATGAATCATTAGATTTAGGAATGGAAATTCCGGTTAATTGCTACTCTGAGTATAAAGATAATATTGTAAGGTTGAATGCAGGTGAAACTATATATATTAATTTACAATCTAAAACGCAATCCGAAACGTTTACTTGGGCATTAGTTGAACATCCGGTATCAAATATCGGTTTTGTAGATATATCAAGCGGGTCTGATTATTCTGAGCCGATTATTGATAATGATTTACAAACAATTGAATTGACAATTGTTCAATCAGCAAGTCTTAGTGCTGTTTCATTAAATTATAAATTAGAATTAGGTAATAAATTATTTGATGAATTTGGTAATCGTATTTGTGAAGGAACTCAGTTTGATTTTTCTAATGGCAGTAAATATTTCTATGTTGAAAATTTAGATGGTTCTATTACGCAAGAATGGCTTGTTACAGTTAATCAAGCTGTGAATTATAATACAGCTTCTGAAATAGTGGATATTTATTCTTCTGATATCCGTTCTAAATTTGTAGATAATTCTGCAAAATCTGTTAATCTTACCTTGGCTTGGGATGCTCCAGAATGTTTACAGGATATTAATATTGAAGTTTCGGGCGGAGCAAATGTGTCAAATAATGAGTATGCTAATGGATATGTATGTTTCCCCGACGGTTCTACGGGAATTATTGTAAGAGTTATTGCAGAAAATGGTAGTAGTTTTACCGATTGGACAATTACGTATACTCGTGAAGTCGCTCCTGCCGGTGCAACGTGTGATAATCCATTGTCTGCTCAAATAGGACAAAATAGTGCATATTTTGATGCTCAACAAGATGCTGTGATGTTTGAATATTATGTTCAACAAACCGGAATGTTACGTGTTGATGCTTGTCAAGAATATGGTGTTATGCCAGTGATTATTGATGGTGAACAGTGTGTGGTAACAGAAGAAAAATTACTATTACCTGATTTATGTGTCTCCGGGGGCGGATATGTTAATGAAATATCTGTTTTTCAAGGTCAGGTAGTATATATTGGTATTGCTCGCGAGCAATATGATTTTGCTCAGCATGTTTCGTTTTTTATAGAAGAAATTAATGAGCAGTTACCACCGGTTACAGACATTTCGCTTTCTTCAACAGAAGAAAATATACTTGTGGGTGAGCAAATCTGTGTAAATGTTTCAGTTTCTCCGCAAGAATCCTCTTCTTTAGTAAAAGAAACTATCTCGGGAAATACTCTCGAAAAGGTAAGCGATTATTGTTATATGGCAACGTACCCCGGAACAAGTACGGTTGTTTTTGAAAGTACTGATGGTTCAAATATAACTAAAACACTCACCATTAATTCAGAAGCAGCACCTGTTGCTTTAGAATCTATATCTTTACCTTCTAGTGTTGCATTGCAATCAGGACAATCGATTGTGCTTGAACCACAATTCTACCCTACAGATGCTGATGATAAAAATCTAGTATGGCAATCTTCTGATTCGTCTGTTGTGAGTGTTGATGAATTTGGTGAAATTGTTGCCATCGGAGAGGGTGAAGTGTATATTATCGCACAAAATATTTCGGGTACAGTTACCTCTAACCAATGTATGGTTTCTGTTTCTCCTGTTTTGGCTGAAGGAATTATTCTTAATAAATATTCTCTTATTCTTCAAAAAGGTGATGTGTATTCGGGAATTACGGCGACAGTATTGCCAACGAATGCAACAGATAAAGAGCTTATGTGGGAAAGTATGGACACCAATGTTGTGAAAGTGAATGGAAACAGTTTGACAGCTTTTTTTCCGGGAACAACAACTGTACGTGTAAGATTAGTGTCTGATAATACAATATATACGGATTTATCGGTTACGGTTGAATTACCTCCGGTTGATAAATCTCAATTAATTAAGAAGGTTGAATATGCTCAGTCAGTTTTGCAAAATCTTGAAGATGCTGATTTAATTGGAAATAATACCGGACAATATCCTCAGATTGCTGTTGATAGTTTGCAGTCAACTATAAATATGGCATATGTTGTTATTGATGATGAGCAGGCAACTGAAAATATGGTTTTTACTGCTTTGCAAAATATAGACGCAACTATTTCATATCTTGAAAATAGTAGAATTGATAAAGTTCCTATTCTTTCGGTTATTATTGAGCGTTCGGAACGGTATTTTAATGCTGAAGAGTCGAAACAAATATATGCACATGTTGATCCAACTAATGCTACATATACTAATTTACAATGGGAGATAACCAACACAAATATAGCATCTGTTAATTCTTCTGGAATTGTGACTGCAATTGCTTCGGGTGAAACGTATGTGTATGCATATGCAAAAGATGGCTCGGGGGCGTACGATAGTTGTAAAATTATTGTGTCGACACCGTTACAAAGTTTGTCTTTACCCGATAATATTACACTTCTTGAAAACGAGTCTCGTATTCTTTCTCCTGTGGTGAGTCCTTCAGGAGCAGATATTACCGGTTTTACGTGGTCTACTGACGATGCATCTGTTGTGACTGTAAATGAACAAGGAAATATTTCGGGTGTACGTGAAGGAATAGCGACCGTGTCGGTAACTGAAAAATCAAGCAATATTTCTGTTTCTGTCGTAGTTATTGTGAGAACTCAACCAGTTCCTGTTACAGGTGTTGATATTAAGCGAGATTCTTTAATTGTGTCAATCGGTGAGTCCGAAATGCTGTATCCGGTAGTTTCACCTATTGATGCAACTAATAAAAATTACACGTGGTCATCAACTCCGTCGGGTGTTGCCTATGTGAATAATACTGGATTAATAACCGGATTCAATCTTGGGGAGTCTTTGGTGAAAGTTACGACTGAAGATGGTGGGTATGTTGATAGTATTGTTGTTGTTGTTGTGCCTTCGGCATCGCCAGTTGTTTACGATATTCCTGAAATTATAGTGGAATCAGGTACTTCTGAAATAGCTATTTCAATTAATCAATATGTGTATGATGATAATACGGAAATATCTGATTTACAGTTTGATGTTGTTTCTGCTGAAAACTTTTCGGTTTTTGTGGAACAAGATAGTATAAAAATCATAGCAAATAATTCCGAACTTGCAGTTTCAGAAATAATTGAAATTTTGGTTACTGATATTGATAATCAATCTACATTAATTAGCATTCCTGTTGAAATTTCTGAAATGCCTAATACTGCTCCGGAATTTGTAAATGAAAATGTCCACGTTAAAATTATTGATGGTGGTGTGTTCTACCCATTAGAACTTATTGATTATGTGAGCGATGATTACACAAAATCGGAAGATTTAACATTTGCGGTACTTGACAGTTCTGCTCAGTATCGAACAATTATATCGGGAACGAGTATGGAAGTTTCACGGTATGATGCAAGTTGGATAGGTCTTGATTCTGTTCAGTTAGCGGTAACTGATGAAGAAGGATTAACTACTCTTCAGTATTTCTTGTTCGAAGTTTCTCAGGTGCCAAATCAAGCTCCGGTTGTTTCTTTTATACCCGAACAAGAGTATGATTCTGTGACCAGAAGATATCCTTCGATTGATTTAAAGTTGTTTGTCCGCGATGATTATACCTCTTCACGAAATATTGAGTGGGTAATGTCGTCTAATCCTCGGGTAAATATTTCTGTTAGAAATGGTGTGGCTACTATCACTGCTGCAGACCAAAACTGGACGGGGTCTACGAGTGTTACTTTTACTGCATTTGACGAAGGTGGATTGTCTGATGAACGCACGGTTGTGTTCACCAAAGAAACACAAACAGGTACAACGTGGGTCGATTTGCCGAAAATATCTTTTAGTGCAGAGCAAAAAATTATTGCACCAAATAATACCGTTTCATTTACCTCTTCAATCTCCGGTGCCACTTCATGGGTATGGGATTTCGAAGGGGCTGTTCCCGATAAAAGTTATGCACCAAATCCGACTGTAAGTTATGCAGAGCCGGGAAAATATAAGGTGTCGCTAACTGCAATGAATTCTGCAGGTATGGATTCTCTCGTAATTAATGAATATATCTCTGTTATTGGAATTAATCCAATAGGTGATGTTGCATGTGCGGGTTCTTCTGTTGTACTTGAAGCTACGGTTTCTGCAGATGACGGATACTCGTTTGAGTGGAGTACGGGTAGTTCTAAGCAGTCGATTGTTGTGGTGCCTTTTGAAACAGCAACTTACTCATTGATTGTGCGTCAAGGATTGTTTGAGTATTCGGATGAAATAACCTTAACAGTTCCGGATACCCTTGTTTTACCAGCTGATATTGAATTGTGTCACGGAGAATCATATACATTAGATGTGTCCGGTTTTGAAGAATACAATTGGAATGCTGAAGGTTGGGGCACACAAACTTCTCTTGAATTGACCGATGTTGGAACAACTGTTGTTGAGGCTCGCGACGAATATGGTTGTGTGAGTAGTGACGATTTTGCCATTGCTGCTGTGAATGCATTACCTCTGGTTGATTTGGGTGATAATCAAGAGATTTGTTTAGGAACACCAACGACTCTTGATGCGACTGGTGCAAATTTGACTTATGAATGGAGTACCGGTGAGTTTACACCAACAATAACTGTGGAGGATGTTGATGGTGATGTGAGTGTTATTGTTACCGATGAGAATGGTTGTGTAAACGCTGATACTGTTTCTATTAAAACACTCCGTCCGTATCAAGAGCCAATAGGTGTTGTGACGTATGGTAAAGAAGGTCCATATGTTGTGGTTGCATGGGAGCGAACAGCCGGACAGCGAACCCAGTCATATGAAATTCTTCGTGAAACATCTACGCTTAATGAATATGAAAGTCTTGGTGTGGTGCCGTTTAATAATGAGTCCTTGTTTATTGATAACGATGCCGATTCACGTACGAAATCGTATCGCTATAAATTAGTAACAATAGATTCTGTATGCGGAAACAGAGCTGAAAGTGTACCACATCGTTCCTTGCATATTCAGAATAATTTGAATACGCAGTTTAAAGCTAATTTAAGCTGGACCGCATATGAAGGTATGGATTTTAATACGTATAAAATTTTCCGAGGCACTTCATCCGATAATTTAGTAGAGGTGGATGCTGTTACAAGTGAAGCAACAAGCTGGACTGATTCGGATGTGTATCAGGGTGGTTGGGTTTATCGAATAGCAATGGTATTACCCGATTCTGTAAGCACAGCTGAGCCATTGTTAAAAGCAGAAAGCGGTCCCTATTCTCTTGCAATGAGTAATATTGCGGAAGCAGAAACTTCTCTTGAGGATGTGTATCAAACTCATATTTCGGTGTTCCCTACAATTGCCGAGAATTTTGTGACAGTAAGTGTTGGTGAATTTATTAATGAATATCGTGTTCAGATAGTTTCTTCGCAAGGAGCTGTTGTATATAGTTCACAAATATGCACTGCATCTGATACTCACATTGCACTTAAAGATGTTGCTCGTGGAATGTATACGGTGTATGTGATTGTTGATGGTATACGGATTCCGACGCAAATAGTCGTATATTAAAAAAATATATTTATGTAAAAAAAAGGCTGACAATTTCTATTGTCAGCCTTTTTTTTATTTTTTTTATTATTTGTGCAATAATATATATATACGTCGTTACAAATAGTAAGAAATCTAATGTGTAATTAAAAATTTTTTTTATGAAACAATTTATTGTAAGTTTTTTATTTGTATTAATCAATCTGTATGCATTTTCGCAACAAGCTCCTCCACAACAACAAATGCCTCCACAACAACAACAGCAAGTTGAAGTTGAGGTATCTGATGATGAGTTGAAGTTGTTTGTTGGAGTTTTAGACAAAGTACAAACAGTAAATCAAAAAGCTCAAGAAAGTATGGTGCAAATAGTTGAGAATAACGATTTATCTGTTGAGGAATTTAATAGTCTTCAACAAAAAATGCAGCAGCCTGAGAGTGATGATGTAAACGAAAGTGAAAAACAAGTTTTTAATACAATTGTAAAAGAAGTAGAACAGATTCAAATGGAGTCACAACAAAAAATGCAAGAAGCAATTGAAGTTGCCGGAATGACCGTTGAACGGTATCAAGAGATTCTTCTTGCAGTGCAAAGTAACGAAGATTTACATGCACGTTTTCAGGAAATTTCAGGAAATTAATTTTTTTTTTTAATGTTTATTGAAAAACGGGACTATTCAAATATTTTTGAATAGTCCTTTTTTTGTGTATATTTGATATAAAAAATGTTACGATACAGTATCTTAATAATTGCTTTATGTATGAGCTTAATAATGAATGCTCAGCAAAAAATTAGCGGAACTGTTGTGCATGCTGAATCCCGAGAAAAAATACCGTTTGCATATATCGAAAATACTACCCGTAGTTATTTAATGCTTTCTGATTCTTTGGGTACGTTTGATTTATTTGTTCAAACAGGTGATACTGTTTTGTTTTCTTCGCTTGGTTTTTATTGGGAAAAATTAATTATTTGTGATTCTATATCTGATTTTACTATAGAAATGAATCCAAAAATATATGAATTGGGAACAGTTACTAAATTTGCACATATTTCTTTTGCAGAACTACAGGAAGAAATCTTAGCTATGACGATGCCCGAAGATACACTCAAACTTAATTTGCATTTCGAAAAGTATTTTCCCATGAAAGATTACCAACCGGGACAGATTTCTTATTCTGTTGACGGTGCTATAACAGCTCTTTATAATTCCACCAATCGGCATGCTCGAAATCGTTTGCGGGCTATGGAGTTATTAAACGAAGCACACAGAGTTATTACTATTAATAAAAAAATATCAACCGAATTAATAAAAGATATTACTCGTTTATCCGATGAATATATAGAGTCATTTGTTGTTTTTTGTGAGTTTTCCGATGAATTTTTATACGAATCAAACGAAATGCTTATTATTTCATATGTGTATGTAAAACTTGACGAGTTTTTGAAACAATATCCTCAGGCTCAGTTTTAACGAGCAATTTTTCGTATTCTTTCGAGCCCTTGTTCTAAAATTTCTTGCGGACATGCAAAATTGAGACGCATATATTGATCTCCACCCTTTCCGAAAATGCTTCCAATACTTAATCCAACACCTGCTTCCACAAATTTTGCATGAAGTTCTTTTTCTGAGAGATTTAATTCCGAA
This sequence comes from uncultured Bacteroidales bacterium, assembly GCA_964558075.1. Lineage (GTDB taxonomy): Bacteria > Bacteroidota > Bacteroidia > Bacteroidales > UBA1715 > JAQICB01. The sequence continues at coordinate 7,014 of CAZLCY010000029.1, read as the reverse complement.
CAATCGAGCCATGCTAAATATGTTGCTTCGGGTGTATTTGTGTGTATACGAGTATCGTCTAAATAATCGTGGATTTGCACCATGTTTGTGCGTAAATATGTCAATAATTCTTGAAGCCAGGCATTACCTTTCGTATAGGCAGACTCAAACCCTACAAGGCTGAGTGAATTGCTCATGGTAAGATGTATGGTGTTGATAAAGTTTTGAATTCGTTTGTAGTATGCGGTATTTTCAGTAATAATAACTGATAAATGTAATCCGGCAATATTGAATGTTTTACTTGGTGACGTGAGTGTAATTGAGTTTTGGGAAGCGTCTTCTGAGATTTTCGCCCATGGTGTATGCGTTCCGGAAAATATTATGTCTGAATGAATTTCATCTGAAACAACTAAAATGTTATGTCGTTTACAAATAGCGTGGAGTTCTTCTAGTTCTTCTTTCTTCCAAGCTCGTCCAACCGGGTTGTGAGGATTGCACAGTAAAAGCATTTTTGTCTGCGGACTGATTTGAGATTTTAAATTTTCAAAATCCATATAATATGCCCCTTCATTTTTCTGAAGTTCGTTCCAAATTACTGTACGTTTATTCGATTCAATTGAGAGGAAAAACGGATGATAAATGGGCGGTTGTACAATAATTTCATCTCCCGGTTCTGTAAATTCTTGAATTATAAGGTTAATTGAGGGAACAACTCCGTTAAAAAAAAGAATATTTTGTTGGGAAATATTCCAATCATGTTTTTTCTTTTGCCATGAAATAAACGCTTCATAAACTGAATCATTTTGGTAGGTGTATCCAAAAATGCCATGATTCACCGCATTGTGAATATCTTCCAAAATTTCATCGGCAACTTTAAAATCCATGTCGGCAACCCAAAAAGGGAGAACATTGTTGGTGCCAAAAATTTTTTTTCGCCAATCGTATTTCAGGCAACTTGTGCCTTCTCTGTTAATTATTGAGTCAAAATCGTATCGCATACTTAATTTTTTTTGAAATAATCTGCGAGTGCGTACCGAGCTTTCGGGGTAATAGATTGATTTGCAAATTCTTTTTTTAGATATTTATAGTATCCCGCAACTGCAATCATTGCCGCATTGTCTGTAGTGTATTTTCGTTCCGGAATATGTGTTGTCCAATTGTGTTTTTTGCCTTCTTCCGCAATTCGGTTTCGAAGTCCCGAATTTGCTGCAACTCCACCGCCTATAACAATTTCGGTAATGCCTGTCCGGATAACTGCTTTGTGTAATTTATCCATAAGGATATCGATAATTGCATGTTGTAATGATGCACAAATATCATCAATGTTTTCTTCAATAAAATGTTCGTTTTTTTTGACCTGATCCCGTAAAAAGTAGAGTACCGAAGTTTTTAATCCGCTAAAACTATAGTTTAAGTCTGCAATTTTTGGTTTGTTAAATGAAAAAGCTGTCTTATTTCCTTTTTGTGCATGAGCATCAACATGTGGTCCGCCGGGATAGGGAAGTCCAATGATTTTTGCACATTTGTCAAACGCTTCTCCTGCAGCATCGTCAATGGTTGTTCCGATTATTTCCATATCCGTAAAATCTTTTGCAACAATTATTTGCGTATGTCCACCCGAAACCAAAAGGCATAAAAACGGAAATTTGGGGAGAGTTGGTTTGAGTGTAGGCGTTTGTATGAAATTTGCCAATACATGAGCGTGTAAATGATTTACCTCAACCATCTTGCATTGATGTGCCAGTGCAAAACCCTTTGTAAAAGAAGCTCCCACTAATAAAGACCCTAAAAGTCCCGGACCTCGCGTGTAGGCAATAGCTGTAATGTCTTGTTTTGATACCCCCGCATCTTTAATAGCCTTATCCACTACAGGAACAATATTTTGTTGGTGCGAACGAGATGCCAGTTCGGGCACAACACCACCGTATTCTTCGTGTACAGTTTGATTAGCAATGCTGTTCGATAGAATTATTCCATTTTGAATAATTGCCGCCGATGTATCATCGCAGGAAGATTCTATTGCTAACAATGTAATATTCATTTAGGTATTTTGTTATGTATTTATAATTATATTTGCAAAAATAGTTTTTAATCTGATTTATAAGAACCGAGCATTGAAATTTATTACCAAAATAGGACAAATAGTTACGTATTTTATTATTACCTGCATTGTCCTGCTCATATTTTTGGCTATTTCTTTTCATATACCGTATGTGCAAAACAAAATTGTTCATTTTGTTGCAGAAAAGGCAAGCACTTCTCTCAATGCTTCAATTACCCTTTCGGGCGTTGATTTTGAATTGTGGAATACTGTTGTTCTGAAAGATGTTGAAGTTCGTGATAAAAATAACATACAGGTATTAGCGGCACAAAAAATTTCATGTTCTTTCGAGTCTTTCGACAGGGAACGTTCAGAAATTATATTAGAATCGGTTGGTATTGAACGTGCACATATAGCTCTTGAAAAAGATTCCGCCGGAGTATTAAATATTTCGTATTTGTTAGAAACAGATACTACAACTAAGAGTTCGGTTTCTGTAATTCTACGTTCGGTAAATGTGCAGGAGTCTCGTTTTTCTTTTTTTAATATGCAGGATTATTCGCCGCAACCATATGGGATAAATTTTGCCGATTTAGATATTTCGGATTGTAATATAAGTGTGTCTGATATTTCTATTCTTGGCGATTCTATTCATGCCGTGGTTCAGGGAGTTTCCGGGGTCGAAAAGTCAGGTTTTAAACTCAAAAGTTTATCAACAGATTTTGCTCTTAATTCCGAAAAAATAACCTGTTCTCAGGTGCATATGTTTACCTCAGATTCCGATATCCATATGGATACTCTTACATTTAATGTGCATGATTTTTCCGATTTTTCCGACTTTATTCATAAGGTAAAGCTTGTTGCCGATTTTCAACTCTCTCAATTGTCTTTTTCTGATATATCTTATTTCGCTCCCACACTTCAAAATAGTCCGTATGAACTTTCTATTGCCGGAAATATTAAGGGAACAATTGTTGATTTTAAAGGGAAAAATATGATTGTTCAATATGGAAAAAATACTGAATTTTCCGGAAGTTTGGAAATTATGGGTTTACCTGATATCTCAAATACCTTTGTTCACATTATAACAGATGATTTTGTGACGAATGTGTATGATATTGAACATATTCGTTTGCCACCTTTTACCGAAGAGAATACCATTACTGTCCCCGCTGTTTTACACGATATTGTTTCGTTTTCGTATTCAGGAAATATTACCGGGTTCTTTACCGATTTGGTCGCCTATGGAACGTTTTCAACAACATCAGGAATTATAAAATCTGACATTTCAATTAAACAATCGCCCGTGAATAAAGATAATATTACTATCTCGGGTGATTTGTCAACTAGAAATTTTAATATTGGAAAAATCAGTGAACAACTGAAAGATATTGGAAGGATAAATTTAAACGTACACCTTAAGGGATATCTCACCAAAGATGGGTTCGATCGTGCTTTTGTAAAAGGAGAAATTCTTGATATTGTATATCAGAAATATCGCTACAAGAATATTCTTGTTGACGGCTTAATTTCTACAAACCGCTTTGATGGGTATTTAGAAATTGATGACCCCAATTTGCAAGCTATATTTTATGGTTTGGTTGATTATTCTGTTGAGATTCCTGAGTTTAATTTTTCTGCTGATGTTTCGTATGCAGATATACATAAACTTGGATTTACTGAAGATTCTATTTTCCTTCTTTCATTTGACACAGAAGTTGATTTTATTGGTATGAGTTTCGATAATCTTAAAGGTACTATACGATTCCCGAGAGTGCAGTTTCAGAATTCTTTGGGAGCATATGCTTCTGATTTATTTACGATAGATGTTGATAATATTAGTGATTCTCGTAATGTGCAAATAAATTCAGATTTATTGGATATGTCATTGAATGGAAAAGGAATGTATGGTGAGCTCCCCGAGTATTTATATCAATATGTGCAGAATCATATAGCTTCTTTGCCAAAACGAGAGTTTCGACCAACACATGATATTACTCCCGATTTTAATATGTCATTGCACATTAAAGAATTAGATTCTCTCTTGCGGTTATTTGTGCCTAATATATATGTTGCAAACAATTCCTACGTCAATTCGGTGTATAGCGAAAAGGAATCATTGTTTGTTTTGGAATCAACTATTCCAAAATGTTCATTCGGTTCGTTTGTTGTCGAAAATATTTCATTGTCTTCTCGCGGAAACACCGATTCTATTTCTTTCGCATGTATTTATACGCTCCCGTTTTCGGAAAAAACAGTGGAAGATATTTCTACACAGTTCTCGTTTTTTGATAATCAATTTTCTCATAATAGTTCATGGAATTGGACTGATTCTGTAGAGTATTCCGGTAATATTAAGCATTCGGGATATTTTAGTGCATCCGAACATGATGAGTTGCCTCGGGTTATTTTTTCTATCCCCTCACAATCTATTGTTGTAGCCGATTCTGTGTGGGATATTGGTGTGGATTCTCTGATTATTGACAGCATAAGTATTAATATGCAGTATGCTAGTATTCAAAAGAATTTCGAAGGAATTGATATCTCGGGAACAATTTCTCAAAACAGTTCAGATTCTTTGCTTATGTCATTTACTCAATTTAATCTCGATAATGTGAATAATTTTATTTCTGCAGAGAATATCGCTATCACCGGTTTACTGGACGGTGAGGTTTTGTTGCAAAATATATATGACTCGTTACTTGTGTTTGCTGATATTCGATCAGATGAATTTTATTTAAATGGTAACTCTCAAGGGGTAATGAATTTACATAGTGATTGGAAAGCTGAGCAAAAGGCCGTTAATGTAGCACTGTCTTTTACAAAAGGTCGAACAGATATTCTTTCCTTCGAAGGAATTTATGTGCCGTCTACTCAGAATATCGATTTTAATGTGCAGATGAAGAATTATTTTTTATCCGATTTTGAGGAAGTTCTGGGAGCTACGGTCGGTGATTTAGCAGGAAATATCGATGCAGATTTGTCGGTCCGAGGCACATTGGACGAGCCTAAATTAGAAGGAAATATAGAAATAAAACGAGGTCGCATGAAAGTTCTTGCAACTCAGTGTCTGTACAATATGAAGGGGTTTTTGAGAGCAGATGAGACAAAACTTATGGTAAACGATATTTTTATTTCTGACGAGTCGGGAAATTCAGCTCTTGCCACTGGCTATGTCGATTTTCAGGATATGTTTAATCCAGCTTATGCCATTGATATTTCTACAAAAAAATTACAAGCTTTACGTACGGAAGAATCTGATAATGAATTTGTGTATGGATCGGTTTTTTTTCAAGGAAACACTACTTTGTCAGGTGATTTGCAATCAACAAAAATTCAGGTAAACGGGAAAACACTTGAGAATACACAAATTAATATCCCTCTTAGTCATTCTGAATTGTCTGGTGAACATGATTTTTTAATTTTCCGCCGTGATACAAATTTGAAAAATCAAAATAGTGAAATTTTGAAAAATTCCGACTCATCTGTTGAAATGGATTTTGATCTTACAGTTACACCCGATGCTTTGTGTCAAATTATTTTTGATAAAAAAGTTGGTGATATTATTCGTGTTCGCGGAAGTTCAAATTTGCGAATGATGATGGATAAACAAGGGAATTTGTCATTATTTGGCAACTATCTTATTCAAGAAGGAGATTATTTATTTACCTTAAAATCACTGATAAATAAAAAATTTATTATTCAAAAAGGTGGAACAATACAGTGGACAGGTGATCCTTTGCGTGCTCAAATTGATATTGAGGCTGATTATAAATTGAAAGCGTCACCAAAACCAGTGATGACCTCAGTTGTAGATGCTACTAATTTGAGCAACTACAATTCACGAATTCCGGTTGTATGTAGATTATATCTTAAAAAGAATCTTATGAATCCTAATATTACATATGATATATTAACACCGAATGCTGATGTGCAGGTAAAAGGCGTTGTTCAAAATTTTACCGAAGAGGAAAAGAATCTTCAGTTTGTTTCTTTATTGCTTGCTAATTCGTTTATTCAAACAAATTCTCAATCGGCTCAAAATCAGATTGGAATGAATGCGGGATCCTCTTTTGAAGCCTTGACTTCTCAAATGAATTATTATTTGTCGCAGATAAATGAAGATGTTGATGTTGGTTTGAATTATCGACCGAATAGTGATTTTACGTCAAGTGAATTAGAACTTGCATTGTCAACACAAATGCTTAATGATAGAGTGCTTATTAATTTGAATAGTTATACCGAATTTGGACAAGAAAACACCTCCACACAAGATGTTGATACTAAAAGCAATAATGACTTTTCCGGTGATATTTCTGTTGAGGTTAAGTTAAATGAACAAGGTAATATTCGTTTAAGAGGTTTTTCTCGTAGTAATGAAGATCCTTTAGATGAAAAACAAGGTAATACAAATGGAGTAGGATTGTTTTTTTCGAAAGAATTTGACTCCCTTCGTGAGCTTTTTAATCGGCAGAATTAGTGGTAACGCATCGTACGATATGTCTAATTGAGGTTTATTACCAAAATGCTGTTTCAAGCATTATTAAATTAAATCGAGGAATTGTTTGTCTTTTTTGGGAGGCATGTATCGTTATTTTTTATGAGAACGAGGGTGATACATCATAATTGTGTTATACAAATGTTCCTTGTCGAGATGGGTGTAAATTTCGGTTGTGGTTATTGATTCATGTCCGAGCATATCTTGTATCGATCGGAGATCGGCTCCGCCGTCAACCATATGTGTGGCAAATGAGTGCCTAAAAGTGTGCGGGCTTATGTTTTTGGTAATTCCAGCTTTTTCGGCTAATCTTTTTATAATCGTAAAAATCATAACTCTGGTTAGAATTGCCCCGCGTCTGTTAAGAAATAAAATGTCTTCACTTCCTTTTTTGGGAGTCATATGATTACGTGTTTCTTCTTTGTAATATTGAATTTCTCGTTGTGCCTTTTTGCTTATAGGAACAAGCCTTTCTTTATTTCCTTTACCAATTATG
>CAZLCY010000028.1:0-18266 GCA_964558075.1 uncultured Bacteroidales bacterium | reverse complement strand
AACTTGTTCGATGCCGATATCTAAGCATTCTTTTGCTACGGTAATTATTCTTTGTGCATTCTCCGAAATGTCGCCAACGCTATACATTCTGCTACTATCTGCGTAGTAGCCATTGAGAATAGAGGTGATGTCAATATTTACGATATCGCCGTTTTGTAATATGCGATTTTCGTCGGGAATGCCATGGCACACACATTCGTTAATTGAGGTGCAGCATGACTTTGGCAATCCTTTGTAGTTTAGTGGTGCCGGAATTGCCCCATGGTCAAATGTGTATTCCCGTACAAGATTGTCGATTTTTTCGGTCGAAATACCTTCGGTAACTTCGGTTTCGAGCATGTCGAGAATGCCTTTTGTAACAAGCCCTGCCGCTCGTATACCTTCGATGTCTTGTACCGATTTCAATAATTTTGGAGGAAAAATAGTATATCCTTGTTTTCTATACGCTTCGGTTTCCATATCAAATCGACGGTGGCATTTTTTATATTTTTTGCCGCTCCCGCACCAGCATGGATCATTCGGTAATATTTTATTGCTCATATGTTTAAATAATCGTATAATAATGCTAAACTCTTTTTTTCTGTTTTGAAAATATCGACAGAATTATGCAGGTGATAATGTATAAGCCTATTATTAGAGAAATAGCTTGTAATTTGAAAAGTATCACCAATATTATTGAAATCAGTATAAATAGCATTTGAATCGGATATGTTGAAAAAGAGAGTGATTTAATTTTCAACGAAAACATAGGAATTTCAGAAATAAGAAGGAAAGAAAGAAAAATAGATGCCCCAATAATGAAATACGGACCAAAAACTAAGGTGTCGTGAAATACCAATCCTGAAAGGAATAATCCATTTGCCGGGGTGGGCAATCCCAAAAATGAGTCGCTTTGCCGTGTGTCAATGTTAAATTTTGCAAGGCGAACAGCCGAAAGTGCGGTGATAATGAGAGGAATAATTAAAAAAACACTTTCAAAAGTTTGTAATTCTGTAGTTTCGCTAATTGAACTGCCCCAAATTATATGTTGCAATATAGCAATTATGATTGCAGTAGGAGCAAAGCCAAATGTAATAAGGTCGGCCAATGAGTCAAGTTGTTTCCCCATAGGTGAATATGCATGTAATAGCCGTGCTGCAAAACCATCGGAAAAGTCAAATAATGCACCAATGAGTATTAAGTATGTTGCATATTCTAAAGGAAATAATCCTGAGCAAGCTATAAATACAGCAAGAGATCCACACAGCAAATTGCAGATTGTAAGAATATTTGGAATGTGTTTTCGAATCATATCAGTATAAAATGATTTATTTGCAAATGTAAAAAAAATATAAGTATATGTGTTTTGTTTATGAAATATATACGAAAAAATGTGTACTTTAGAGATTAAATTTAGAAGTATGGAATCTGTACATATAGAATATATTGAATCTAACGGGGTTAGGCTCGGTGTTGCACCACACATTGGTGGTACACTTGTTTTTTTGTCAAAGCATAATTCTGCGAATGTGATACATGCAAATCAAGAATTGCTTGCATCTTCTTTTCGTCCGGATATTACTCCCGAAGCGGATTTTTATCCGTACAACGGACACACGGTATGGCTCGGTCCCCAATCTGCATGGTGGACACAGCAAAATGTAAACATAGAACGAAAACAGGAAGCTGCTCCTTGGCCACCGGATCCGTATACTGTGTATGGTGAATATGAGGTGGTCAGTAAAACAGCGCAAACTATAGTGTTGCGAAGCCCTGCCAGTCCGGTTTGGGGTGTGCAAATAGAGAAAAGTTTTGCGATAAATACCGATGGTACCGTTTTCTTGTCGGTGCTGGTACAATCCGTAGTTGATTACCCTATTGCCTGGGATATTTGGTTCAATACTCGCATGAAGGGAATGAATAGAGTGTATGTGCCGGTTTGTGAGGGAGATTTTAAAACCGAACATGTGTTTAATGACCAATCAACCGATATGCACACAATCTATCAGGACGGTTTTTTCAGCTATAACCCGACAATTCCTCCTGAAGAAAAACGAGAGCGGGGTTCAAAAACCTTTATATATCCCGAAACACCCGATATATATGCTTTTTCTGATGATTGTATGCTTCATATTTTTGCGGAGAAATATGCTCCCGAACTCATTCATCCCGAACAAGGACATATTGAAATATTTAATCGTACAGCACATGTGGAATCTGATGGTTTGTTGGAGCTAGAATACCATGCACCGTATAAAAAATTATTGCCCGGCGATTCGATGCAATCATGGCAGTTGTGGAATGTTACAGAATATACCGGAGGAAATTCACCGGAAGAACATATAGAAATGATTCAATCTTTACGAAAATAATTATACATGAAAAGAAAAATTGGAATTTTAACTGCCGGAGGTGATTGTCCGGGACTTAATGCGGCCATTCGCGGAGTGGCAAAAACAGCAATAGTAGAATATAATATGGAAGTCTTTGGTTTTAAGGGCGGGTTTAAAGGGCTTATTGATGCTGACTATATTCCATTACCCGAAGAAAAAGTTTCCGGTATTTTAACTTTAGGAGGCACTATTTTGGGAACCTCCCGTGAGAAACCATTTAAAAAAAATCATCCGTTTGACGACGACCCGGAGTATAAAATGAAATGTATTAATACAACAATTGATTCTTTGGGCTTAGATTGTGTGGTGTGCATTGGTGGAAACGGAACTATGAAAAATGCATATCAGCTCTCGCAAGTGGGTGTGCCGGTTATTGGTGTTCCCAAAACTATAGATAATGATGTGTGGGGAACAGATGCAACGTTTGGTTTTGATTCGGCTGTGGAAATATGTACCGATGCGATTGATCGGTTGCATACAACTGCCAATTCTCATAATCGAATTATGGTTATTGAGGTTATGGGGCATGATGCCGGTTGGATAGCCCTGCATTCCGGATTAGCCGGTGGTGGAGACGTTATTTTAATTCCTGAAATTGAGTATGATATAAACGTTGTGTGTAAGTATTTGTTGAAACGAAATGCTGCAGATAAACCGGTGTCTATTGTAGTGGTTGCTGAGGGGATAAAAAGTGGAAAAAAACGCTCGCCGGGCCCTTATATTGCCAAAAAAATTCAGGAATATACCGGTCTTGAAACCCGTGAGACTGTTTTGGGTTATATTCAACGTGGTGGTACTCCTTCCTCTACCGATAGAATTCTTGCAACACGATACGGTCGATTTGCTGCGGAATTAATTGCACAAAAAAAATATAACGTGATGGTGGCACTTAATAATAATATTATCGGGTCTATTCCTTTGTCGGAAACGGCGGGGAAGGTCAATCTGGTAGGGGCTGACTGTCGATTAATTAAAACTGCTCAATCGCTTGGAGTGTGTTTTGGGAATTCCTGTGAATAAAGATTTGATGAAAAAACATATTTTTTTATGTTGTATTTGATTAAACAATTGCGGTTTAATACGAATATAATTTTAATTTTGTACGTGAATAATATATATATATGGTTGAAAATAATTTAAAGGAATTGATAGAGGTTGTTGTAGACGGCATACAACAGAAAAAAGGAAAAAAAATAGTCTCGGTTGATTTATCGAATATTAATAATGCTGAGGTTTCCGGTTTTGTAATTTGTGAGGGGGATTCGTCGACTCATGTATCATCCATAGCAGATTCTGTGGCGAGTACGGTTAAAAAAAGCAAAGTAGCTCCGGTGTTTGGAAAAGATGGGTATGATAATGCAGAATGGATTGTTATTGATCTTGGTGCAATTTTCGTACATGTATTTCAGCCGGATGTACGACGATATTATAATATAGAAGAATTGTGGGCAGATTGCCCGGTAAAAACTTATAATGATTGATATGACACAAGAAGAATCGAATAAAAAAGATACACAAAAAGAAAATCCTAAAAAACCGAATTTCCCACATATGAATAATCCGAAAGGTGGATTTAATATTATGTGGGTATATGCTATTCTTATTGGAGCATTTATCCTTATTAATTTTATGGATATGGGTGGCTCGGTTAAGGAAATTTCAGACACTGAGTTTTTCGAAAAATTAAAATCAAATCAAATTGAACGGATTGTTATTGTAAATAAAGATTTTGTTGAGGTTTTTACCAAATCAAATTCGTCTCAGGGGCCGGGGTTTGGTACTCCCGACTTTAAGTTTTCAATTGCTTCTGTAGATGTGTTCCTTGAGCGGTTTTATGAAATCCAGAAAGAACAGGGTATTCAAGATGATATTAGTGTGAGTTCCGAAACTCGTCATAATTATGTGATGGAAATTCTCGGATGGATTCTCCCATTTGTATTTATTATTGCTATCTGGATGTTTTTTATGAAACGCATGAGTGGTGGTGCCGGAGGCGGCGGTGGCCCGGCCGGACAAATTTTTAACATCGGAAAATCGCGTGCTAAAGTGTTTGATAATGCGGAAGATAAGGTGAAAACTAATTTTAATGATGTTGCCGGACTCGAAGAGGCTAAAATTGAAATTCGGGAAATTGTCGATTTCTTGAAAAATCCTAAAAAATATACGGAATTAGGAGGTAAAATACCGAAAGGAGCATTGCTTGTGGGACCTCCGGGAACAGGTAAAACTTTGTTGGCGAAAGCGGTTGCCGGTGAAGCTCAAGTGCCATTCTTTTCTATGTCCGGTTCCGATTTTGTGGAAATGTTTGTCGGTGTCGGCGCTGCTCGTGTTCGTGACTTGTTTAAAGAGGCGATGAGATTGATGCTATTGGACGTGCTCGGGGAAAAAATCCGAATATGGGTGCAAATGATGAACGTGAAAATACCTTGAATCAGTTGCTCACGGAAATGGACGGATTTGAAACTGATAAAGGGGTCATTATTCTTGGTGCAACAAATAGGGGAGACATGCTCGATAAAGCTCTTATGCGTGCCGGACGTTTTGACCGTCAGATTCATGTGGAATTGCCTGATTTGAATGAACGAAAAGATATATTCCTTGTGCATTTGAAACCTATTAAGGTTTCTGAAGAGGTTGATGTGGAATTTCTTGCGAAACAAACGCCCGGTTTTTCGGGTGCAGATATCGCAAATGTATGTAATGAGGCTGCTTTGATTGCTGCCCGTAAGGACAAAAAGTTTGTGGAGAAACAGGATTTTCTCGATGCTGTCGACCGTATTATCGGGGGACTTGAAAAACGTAATAAAATTATTACTGCTGAAGAAAAGAAAACAATTGCGTATCATGAGGCGGGGCACGCAACATTGAGCTGGTTGCTCGAATATGCTCATCCTCTGGTGAAAGTTACAATTATTCCGCGTGGTAAAGCTCTTGGTGCTGCATGGTATTTGCCCGAAGAACGCCAGATTACAACAAAAGAGCAAATTATCGATGAAATTTGTGCTACTTTGGGCGGTCGTATTGCCGAAGAAATAACCTTTGGTAAAATTTCTACCGGTGCATTAAATGACCTCGAAAGGGTTACTCGTCAAGCATATGCTATGGTTACTTATTTTGGTATGAGTGATAAGGTTGGTAATATCAGTTTTTATGATTCTACCGGTCAATCGGAATATTCGTTTAATAAACCGTATAGTGAACGTACCTCAGAAATGATTGATACGGAAGCTAAAGCGATTATTGATTTTGCGTATAAAAAGGCAACTAAGGTGTTGAAGGAGAATAAGGAAGGGTTTAATAAACTTGCTCAATTATTGCTTGAAAAAGAAGTTATTTTTAGCGAAGATTTGGAGAAAATTTTTGGGAAACGACGATATACAACTTTGCCTCAGGAGGATGAGGCGGAAATGAAAAAATCAACTGAAACCGTTGCTAATGAAACCGCACAGTAATCAGTCTCGAGATATGATATTACAAGATCTTCGTGCTCATTCGAAGACGAAGACTTTCGGATATGAATCTGTTTCGTCTGTTGCTGAGTATTTTGTGCAGGTTGACGAGGCTCATTTGCTTTCAGAATTTTCTGAACGATTGCAAGATTTAGCAGGTGAATGTATTGTGTGCGATTCGGAGGTTGATGCATATAAACATATTGCTCATCTTACCCAACACGAAACAGTGTATGTTATAGAACCGAATCTGATTTCTGCCTGTGACAAATATGCGATTTCTACAGATTCAAATGATGAATTTTCACACGAATGTCGCTTTGCACTTACCAGTTGCGATGCTTTGTCGGCACGCTCTGCAAGTGTGGTGGTTTCCTCTCATACTCTGCACGGCAGACGGACTATTTCTGCTCCTGAAATCCATTTTGTAATTGCACATGAAAATCAAATAGTTGCTGATTTGCCGGAAGCCTTACAACAGGTTTCTATTGCAGATTCGAGTCAAATTACGGTAATAACCGGTCCGAGCAGAACCGCAGATATTGAAAAAACACTTGTGCTCGGTGCTCATGGCCCAAAGCGTTTATGTGTTTGTATAATACGAAATAACAAATAATAGAGTTTTATATATTAAGGTGATACACCACAAATGAGAAATTTTTTACAACGAGCCATTACCGGATTAATATATGTTTTGCTTATAATTGTATCCTTATATACTCATGAATATGTGTTTGCCACTGTTTTTGCTGCTATTCTGCTCGTGTGTTTGTATGAATTATATCGTTTGGTTGGTTTTTTAAATTCTGTAAGACCGTATACAATTGCCGGACTCATTAGTGCCGGAATATTATTTGTAATATCATTTTTAGATGCGTTTGGTGTGTTTATACTGAATCTGATGCCCGTTTTTGTTTTCTTATTCGGAGCATTATTTCTTTATGAATTGTTTCAAAAACAGCATGTTACAATTCATAATATTGTATATACTTTGTTTGGACTTGTATATGTTGCTGTTCCGTTTTTTATGTTGCCCTATATAATGACTTTTCGAGGTGCAAGTTATGAAACATCCGGTTCTCTAATTATGATGCTCTTTGTGTTTATTTGGTCGCATGATACGTTTTCGTATGTGTGGGGCGTAACGCTTGGAAAACATCCCTTGTGTCCTACAATTTCTCCTAAAAAATCGATTGAAGGTTTTGTTGGCGGTGCTTTATCGACACTCGGTGTGGCAGTGTTAGTAGCATCTCTTTTGCCACAGTATATGTCCTTGCTTGAATGGCTTGGTGCTGCTGCTGTTGTTGTAGTTTTTGCGACTGTCGGTGACCTTGTTGAATCTCTTATAAAACGTTCGGTTGCGGTGAAAGATTCCGGGTCGGTTTTGCCTGGTCATGGCGGTTTTTTGGACAGATTCGATAGTGTTATTTTTACTATTCCTGCTTTTTTTGCATATTTGTATATAATTTAAACATTATTAACCAATAATATAAGCATATGAAAATTCATAAAGAAGGATATACCACGATTTTTGTAATTCTTGGTGTCCTTATTATTCTTGCACTACCAATTGTTTTTTTGGTAAATGTTTTTTTAATTAGTGTTTTAGTAATTGTTTCATTATCTGTTTTTTTCTTTTTTATTATCAGCTTTTTCCGTCGACCTTTTCGGGTTATTCTTGAAGATGCATCCGCAATAGTTTGTCCTGCCGATGGTAAAATTGTTGCTATTGAGGAGGTTGTCGAACCGGAATTTTTACAGAAAAAATGTCGGCAGATTTCAATTTTCATGTCTCCGCTTAATGTTCATGTAAATACCTATCCTGTTGGGGGTACAGTTTTATATAGTAAACATCACGATGGTATAAAATTGCCGGCGTTCAATCCGAAATCTTCGGAATTAAACGAGCGAACAACTATTGCTGTGCAAACAGCTCAGGATAAAGTAATAGTGTTTCGGCAAATTGCCGGAGCTGTTGCCCGCCGAATTGTTAATTATGCTCACAAAGGTGATGTGGCATTTCAAGGTCAAGAATTCGGATTTATTAAATTCGGTTCACGTGTTGATGTATTTATCCCACTTGATATGGAAGTTCTTGTTGAATTAAATCAAAAAGTACGATTTTCTCAAACCGTTTTGGCACGTGATGTTTAAATTTCTATGTCTGTTCAGCTTTCTCTTATAGAATATGCCAATACACTTCCGTTTACTTTTGGACTGAAGCAAAATGATTTTATTCGTAAACATTCTGTGTTTCACTCTCATTATCCGGCACAAGGTGTTCGAGAAATGAAACAAGGAAAGGTTGCTCTTTCTATTTTGCCTGTTGCGGCTATTCCCGAAATTCCCAATGCACATATTATTTCTCCATACTGCATTGCCGCAAATGGGTCGGTTGATTCTGTCTTGTTGTGCAGCCATAAACCACTTTCTCATATTTATTCTGTTTTGTTAGATTATCAATCTCGTACCTCAAATTTGTTGGTGCAGGTGTTGGCAGAGAAATTATGGTATATTTCCCCGCAATTTATAGTATCTGACGAAAACACTTCAGCTTGTGATTTCGATGCACGGGTTATTATTGGCGACCGAGCTCTTGCAAGTTTGCATTCGCAAGAATATGAGTATATGTATGATTTGGCTCAGGCATGGTATGAATTGTATTCACTTCCTTTTGTTTTTGCTTGTTGGGTTGCAAACGTTAATATTTCAAACAGTTATAGCAATCAATTTAATCAATCACTTGAATATGGAGTGCAGCATATTGATGAGGCAATTGCCTTGTCCGGTGCTGATTTCTTGTATGATATACATGATTATTTGCATCATAAAATTCTGTATACGATTCCAGTTCCAATTCAAAAAGTACTTGATGTATTTTATGCGGATATCATGTCCTTATCGAATGTTGTAAAATAATAACATCTGTCTTTTTGTTAATAACTGGCTCATAACTCCCGTTTCAATTTATTTCAAAACTAACAGGTAGACTGTAGTTTTGTGTAAACAAAAAGTTTGCATGGAACTATCAATTGTAATACAGAACCTTCTTTATACTCAAGACTTTATTACAATACCTGAACTTGGAAGTCTGGTAGTGCAGTATCAGCCTGCACGGATTATAAAATCAGATCACGTAAAGTTTATTCCTCCCACAAAACATATTGCATTCAATTCTGATATACGTACTTCAGATAATGATATAACATCTTTTTTGTCAAAAGATTATAATATATCACCTCAACAAGCACACGAAGAAGTTCGGGCTTTTGTAAATAATACGAAAGCAATACTTAAGGAACATAAGAAATATGTGATTGATGGTGTTGGTGCATTGTATGTGAACGATGATGGTATGTTGCAGTTACGACCTCTTCCTCAGGCACAGTTTTTAACAGATTCGTATGGTTTGTCGGAGTTTCATGTACATGCAATACCTCGCGAAGATGCTTTAGATAAGGTTGCCCGAAAAGTGCAAGATAGTAAAGACTCTGTGCAAACGAAGGTATTTAAAGCTCTGTTTATTGCCGTACCTCTATTATTTGCTTTATTGCTTATTCCCAATATTCTTCATATACCGCAATCTGCAAATGTAATAGGTATGTTTCGTGAAACAGAAGTCGATGTTGATTTGTCGCCCCCCCATAAACCATTGCCCGAAACAAGTTCCGCATATTTTACGGAATCACCACCTTCTAATCAAGTATATGATGCACCTTTAACCGAAACGAAACCAGCTACCACACTTCCCGAAGATTCTCTTGTAGCTCTCGAAAAAAACAAAAAAGAAACTGAGTCTGCTGAAAGTGTAGTGGATAATGAATCAGTCGTTTATCATGATTTAGTTGAAGATTTGGTTGAGGAAAATACCTACTTTGTGATTGTGGGAAGTTTTTCGACACATGAGAATGCTCAACGATTTGTAAATAAATTAAAAAAACAATCATATGATGCCGGAATTGTAGAACGAGACAATAAGATTCGGGTGTATATATCTCAATTTTCAGAAAAAAATATTGCTCTTGAAAGTCTCGATACTATTCGTTCTCAGACCAATTTTACAGCAGCTTGGTTGTATGCTGATGTATAGGTTATTATTCACAAATAGACCAAATATTGTTTTCACATACCTCACCATTAGCCATCCATTCATTCGGAAAAGGATTTGAAATTTTTTCCCCGTTGTTTTTTATAAATCCCACGGCAACATTTTTATATCGAAGAATTACCCACCCCTTAGGAGCATTGGGTAATTCCAGTTCCATTTTTTGCAGATAGCGAAATGCGGTTTTACAATCAATATCGAGTGACGGAAGCACCTCATCGTTAAAACTATTTGCCCACGCAAGTCCAGGCAAGGGGTTAAGTTTGTTGCCATGTATTTCTACCAAAGGGATACCGGCATGAATAACCCTGCAATGTGCAGAAACATTTAATAATAATTTTCGGTAATCTTTTGAAAACGACCATAAAACATTCGGGGTACGTTCATATACAATACTTGCATAATTTTTAATAAGATGCGAAAATCGAAGCTTATTTTTTTTCGGCACAATGCGTATAGGTGATGATGGAGTTCGTTTCGGAGGAACAAAAATAGTTCCGTGCAATTTTCGAATTGTTGCAATCGATTTGTCCGGCACGCCTTTATTTGATGAATGCACCACATACGAAAAAACCTGTTGCGATATATCTTCTAAAATATCCCATTCGGGTTTTAATGGTATCGGAACAGATTTTGCCTGATGTGATTGAATAACCGGATATACAAGAGTATGTGCCGAAGACGATGAACAAAACACTAATAAACCTCCCGGTGTAAGATTCTGCCATGCCTGTTGCAACAACACTTGTGAATCGATAGTGTTATTCTTATATAAACAGGTTTCATCAACTACAATAATATCAAAAAAACCGGGTAAGAAGGCAAAATCATGAACACAATTTTGCGTTACAATACAATTTGATTTGCCCCAAGTAATACAATTGTGAGACAATAATTGAACCTCATCAGGATGTGCATTATTTGATATCAGCAAACTTCCCCGTTCGAGAATAGAAATAATTTGCGTAGACTTTTCCCCTTTTCCTGCACACAGGTCGAGAACTTTAAGCGGTTTAAAGCAAAACGGACGAATAATATGCTCAATAAACATATCGGTATCATTTTGTCGACAATAGCCACCGACGTGAAATAGCGAATCGTGAGTGCACGATATGTCAGCAGGGATATAATACCCATGCTCCGTCCACAAAACCCGGGGATATGGGATTTTATGACTTATCTTATTCGGGTTTATCCTGATACTCTGTGTTTGGTGCAATTCCACTTTGATTTTAATGAATAAAATGTGAATATACCACAATTACTGAGATTTTGAAAGAGGTTTTGCAATCAAATTATACAATTAGAAGCAAATTACCGTGTGCCCGAAAATTCTAATTTTAGAATTTTCGGGCAGAGACTCATTATTCCACAACAAGTAATTTTTGCCACACACCTTCAGAAGTATATATTTCGCATATATACGAGCCGGGTGGTAATGCAGAAATATCAATACGTGTTTTTGTTGTTTCAATCTCCGGTACATGTAATGGGTTTTTAATAATTATATGAGAAATTGCATTGTTTGAATTCACCTGAGAAACAGTAATATAGTTGCGTGCCGGGTTTGGATACAAAATAAACGGCATATTATTTACTTCCGAAATAGCCGTAATTTCCATTGCATGAAAATCCGTAATTGCCTGTTTCAATTGTTCAACCGCAGCATCTATTTCAGTTTGGCTTGCATAGGAATCGTCATACACTTCCTGAGCAGCGGTTTTTTCATTTTCCAAGAAGGCAATTGCACCCGATTGATATAATCGCAACGTTTTTAATTCTTCTTCAGCTGATGCAAGTAAGGTTTCTGCACTATCAATAAATTCACCGAGTGTTTCATGGAAATATGGTGCAGAGGTGTCTGAACAATTGTCTGTAACATATAATGTTACAGATGCTGTATCACTGTAGCACGTTTTTGTGCCAACTGTTGAAAAGTTTAGCATATAAAACTTATTCTCCCCAACTCCTAATAAGCTTCTATCCGGTGTATAGTCATATCCTGTTCCAACTAACGACAAGATTGTTTCATCACTATACCACTTCGTTGTTGACATATCTGATTCTAATATCGGAATTGCACCTCCTTCGCACATATATTTATATTTCGTAGATGCATAAGGTGTTGTTATTTCTCCAATTACTTTTATCGTCACAGCTGTTCTCGGTCCTTCGCATCCTTGCGGAACAACATTATCATTATACTCACTTACCCAAAACGTATATTCAGCCGTTGTTGACTTATTTATATCCGGCACATACTCACCAGTTGTATTCGTCTCTATCGGTGTTGAGCCCGTTTCACTGTCATAAAAACGGAACTCAGGTGCTACGCCTGTCGGACGGATCTCTTCTCCTAACCATTCGGAACCAATTTCTGCGAGTATTGGTGGAGTATCTTCATATATACATATCGGACTTTCTACGGTCACATTCGGTGCCGGTACCGGACATCCCATTATTATTATTGACGCCTCTATCCGTTCACTCTCACAGCCATTTACCGTTTGGGTTGCATACCGACTCTCTGTTGTTTCTATATCTCCCGGTATACTTAATATCTGATATGGATTGTCAGTTGATACTTCCAGGGTACTGGTCAATGTCTCATACCATTTTACATCTGCTCCCGTTTCTAAACTTGTTGCCTCTACTTCAACTGTTTCATTTGCTGCAATCATACTATAATGTCCTGCCGGTGTCGGTGCCGGTGTAAACTGTACGTTTATATCCTGTGTCTCCGTATTCTCACACCCCTTACCATCAGTATAGGTGTATGATATCTCATAGGTATCGGTCGTCTCACCATTAAAAGTAGGGTCAAACACTCCTGAACTATTTATTCCGGTACTCGCACCATCTAATGCCCATACTCCCGTGCCCGGGCCATTATTATGATAGTCTACTGTTCTGCTAAACACTTGGTCACCCGCATCAAAACAAATGATTGGGGGTGCCGATATTGTTATCCCAGGAAGCGGATTTACAATTACGCTTACTTCAGTTGTTGGGGTCTCACACTGATTGCCGCTTATTCGTTCTGTAACAATATAACTCACATAAAATACCGTTGTTTGTGCTGTCATATTATCAACCCCATGTGTATACGTATCACTATTATTTGTAATTGGATTCATAGCTTCATCATACCACTTCCACTCATCTACCGTCACCGTTGTTGACGAAGGTACACGTGCACTAATATCGGACAAAGCTTCTCCTACACACACCTCTTCTCCGACAACCTCAGGTGCATGATACGGACAATTATTTGTAAAGGTAAGTGTCACTTCTACCGGTTCACTTTCACATCCGGCATCATCTGTTTGCGTTATCCAATACGACTTTACATAGCCGTTATTTGGATTTTGGAGAGTATCTACTTCTTCTTGCAATGCTACTCTATCAGGGGTAAACGAAAAATTCTCATCTGCAGGTATTATATTATCTTTCGTTTCACTATCATACCAAATTATTTCTACCCCGGTTTCACTTACAGATGCAGTCATAAAATTATCGGGTAAGCTCGAAATATCTGTTATTAACCACAATTTATTTTCAGGTACAGGGGGTGCTATAAATGAACAATCCTGAGCTTGAATTATCACATTACAAAACAAAAAACTTATTATACATACTAAAAATTTTCCTGACTTTTTCATATTACATGGTTATTTGATTATAAATTTAAAATTACAATTAATTATTTTAAAAACAAAATTTAACTATTTAATCAGTTTTTTTGAATAGGTAAAATTCCTATATTTGACTCATAAAAACAGCAAAGCTATGTGGATTCAAAAAACAATATCAATACCGGCACATTCACGCGGATTTCATATTATTACACATGACATTCTCCGTCAGTTTCCTGAAATTAAAGACATTTCGGTGGGAATAGCTCATCTCTTTTTACAACATACCTCCGCTTCGTTATCAATAAATGAAAATGCCGACCCGGATGTGCGGGTTGATATGGAATCGCATATGAATAGCATGATTCCGGAAGATGCACCTTATTACACTCACACTCTTGAAGGAAGTGATGATATGCCGGCTCATATAAAATCGAGTGTATTGGGGGTGTCTCTGACTGTTCCAATTTCTCAGGGGGGATTTAACCTGGGTACTTGGCAGGGTATTTATTTATGTGAACACCGCAACCATGGAGGTAGCAGACGAATTGTGGTAACTGTGCAGGGCGAAAAATTATTTTTTCAAGTGTTGCGGGCTGTATCGGCAGAGACTAATTAATAGTTATGAATTTGAGGTGCTAACAATTTTACTGTATATTTGTTTTAAAATATACAAATGAGTACTGCTCCCCTTAAAATATGTATGATTTCGGATATGCATGATGCTTTTGATGATAGAATTTATCATAAGCAAGCATTATCAATGAAAAAAAAGGGATACGAAGTGACTCATATTGCGGTGGGAAAAGAACATAAAGAATTTATATCGGACGATGGAATCAAAATAATAACAATACCCCGAAAAGTTTTTTGTAGTCATTTTTTACTCAATAAATTATATAAAATCCTCTTCAATAAAGATGTCTTTAAAAAGATGTTTAAATATGCTGAAAAAGAAGCGGCAGATATTTATCACATTCATGATTATAAAGTTCTTGATATAGGTCTGAAACTCAAACGACGTTTTAAAAACACAAAAATAATCTATGATGTTCACGATCCTTTGCCGATAAATATTCTTGAAAGACCTTATGGGAAATTTAAAAAATTACATTCTTACTATGTTGCTCTAAAGGAAAAAAAAGCTTCGAAAAAATATGATTATATAATTACAACCGAAGAAAATCTGGCAGAATATTTTAGAAATTTCGGCATTAGAAATATTTCAATTATATATAACTTTACAACGCTTAATACAGAACAAGAATATATTCCGATGCACATGCGAAAATATGATTTTTTCTATTGTGGATTAATATCGGAAAACAGAGGTATTTTTAACATAATTGATGCAATAGAGGATATTAAGAAACAAAGAGAAACAGTTAGTTTATTGATTGTCGGCCCAATTCACACCCCGGGATTAGAAACGGAGATATATACGATAATACAGAAGAAAAATTTAGAGTCAAATATTGTAATAAAACCGGCTGTTTCTTATGATGAAATTGGGAATTATTACAAACAATGTAAAATTGGATTTGGAATATTTCTTCCTTTACCAACGTATCATATAATTTTACAGATTAAAATATTTGAATATATGATTTATGGACTACCGATAATTGGCAGCAACTTTGGGCACATTGCAAATTACATCAAAAAAGACCACGCAGGTATTTTGGTAAATCCAACCGATAGTCATGATATCGGTAAAAATGCTCTCGAACTTCTTTCGAACAACGAATTGCTCGAAACATACAGTAAAAACGGATTTGAAGCAGCACACAAAAAATATAGATGGGAATATATGGAAACAAAATTAGACACATTATATAAGGAGATTACACATGATATCTAAACTACGAATAATTCTGGGGTACTTAAAAAATCGGAAACAATCACGCTTACTCCTTGCAATGAGTAATCATGGTTATTTTGTCGAAACCGGTTGGTTCAAGTCGGTACAATCGGGCATGCCGGTGGATAAAGAAGGTAATCCAATACCATGGACAACATATTCTTTTATAGAATTTATTAAATCATACCTGAAACCGGATATGAACTTATTTGAATATGGCTCCGGTAATTCATCATTTTTTTACTCTTCACGAGTACAAGAGCTTACCTGTGTAGAACATGATGAAAAATGGTATGCTTACATGAAAGAGAAACTTCCTGAAAATGGCACAATTATTTTTAAAGAATTAAGCTACGGCGGTGCTTATTGTAAAACAATATCCGAACAGGACAGCTTATATAATGTTATAATTATTGACGGAAGAGACCGGGTAAATTGCATGAAAGAAGCATCGGATAGGATTGTAGAAAATGGTATTATTGTTCTTGATGATTCTGAAAGAGATTATTATTCTGAAGGAATAGATTTTCTTCAAAAGAAAGGATTTAAATCATTAGATTTTTGGGGATGTGCCCCAAAATATTTTCATAATAAATGTACAACAGTTTTTTTTAAACCTCCTTTGATGATTTAATGGAATAACGTGGATACTCAATTTTCATTTAAGCACATATTAAAAGATATTAGTTGGTACATGATTGGTGCCGTTATACCTGTGCTTATAGGTCTGGCTAAAAGTCCGATTTTTACCCGCTATTTCACCCCCGAGGAATATGGGTATTACAGTCTGGCATTCGTAACATTCAATTATCTTTCAATTGGGCTTTATTATTGGCTTACGACTTGTATCTTCCGATATTATTTGAATTATAAAAAACAAAATGATTTATCAAAATTCTATTCCACAATCACATTACTGTATATAGCATCAACAGTTATTATAGCTATTACGGGTTTGAGCTTATATTATTTTACAGAAAATCATACAATGAGTGTTTTATTCGGACTGGCAGCAATTCACATTATTGTTGCACAATTATCAAGTATGATACTTACAATTATTAAAATTAATGGAAAAGCAAAAGCATATAACATCATTTTTTCATTAAAAACACTCATTGCATTCCTTATTCTTTGTAGTTTAACATTCATATTTAACTTTAGAATTGAAGCCCTTTTTATAAATTTAATTATATCAGAAATTTTATTGGTAACCGGGTTGTTTATCTATTTTAATACTAAAATCAGAACATATATTTTATTCAAAAAAATGAGTTTTAGGCATGCAAAACCTTTCTTTATATATGGCTCCGCCGGCTTAATTATTTCTTTCTGCATGATTTTTATAAATTCAAGTGATAGATATATTATCGCTCTTTTTTATGATATAAAAATTGTAGGTATATACAATCAGGTATTTAACTTAGGATTAATCAGTCTCGGTGCATTAACCACTGTGTATCAAAATGCCATAAATCCTGAAATGATTAAACAATTGGAGCATAATATTTCTAATTATTTTTTATCTGCAAAACAATTCATATCACAGTACATAATACTCATTCTTCCGGTAGCTGTTATTTTTTCTCTTTTTGCAAAAGAATTTGCGTTTGTATTACTGGGAGAAGAATTTCGAGTAGGATATTACATCTTACCCTGGGTGTTTTTTAGCAAATTTATAGAAGGGGCAACCGTGTTGAATAATGCAAAATATAAATTTGAAAATAAACTCACCTTTTTAGTAATTGTTTATATATCAGTAGCACTATTAAATATTGGATTAAATTTTATACTTATCCCACGATTTGGGTATCATTATGCCGTAATTACGACTCTTATATCATACCTGCTCCTTTTCTTCATAGTTTTAAGAAAAGATGTTTATAAACTCTTCACAAAAGATCAAATAACACTACTCAAACCTTTTATTATACTTTTGGCAATTTTTGTTCTTATTGATAAGGGGGGCGAACACATATTTGGAAGAGATTTTACATTTGTTGAAACAACTATTGAAGGGATGATTTTTTTAGCAGCATATGCATTGCTCTATTTTAAATTTGCAAATAAATAAATTACCAAGCTTTCCCGTTAAAAGGTAATATATGATTATCTCTAATCAAAAATTGTTCTTTACAAAATACATTTTTTAATGGTTTTTGTATTATGGAGAATACAATAGTTTATTTGTTTTTATAAGTAAAAACGAAGATGTTTTACGTTTAATTGAATGACATTAAACAAAAAAAACTGAAAAAATATTATTTTCAGTTTTTTTTGTTGATATATGTGTTATTAATTTACAATCACTTTTTGACTTGTGTTACCTGTCTGAATAGCATATACTCCATTAACCGCATCTTCTATACTTATTTGTTGCCCAAACATATTGTATATTCTTACAGGAAATTGTTGCGGGTTATGTATTTCTAAATGTCCGTTTTTTACCGAAATTTGAATATCAGATTCTGTTATGTTTTCAATGCTATTAGGAATATCTTGAGCTTTGTAATCAACAAATTCACTCCAATATGTATCGTTTGCATACGATTGTAAACTCATACTTGGTACAAATACTGGAATTTCTCTGTTTACATTAAAAAAAGTACGAGCATCTATTTGTGGAGGGGTTTGAGCTAAAACGGTTAAACTTTTTAAATTCTCGCATTTCGCAAATGAATTATCTCCAATTTTAAGTAAACTACTTGGTAGGTTTAATTCTTCTATATACGTGCAGCCATAAAAAGCACCATCACCAATTTCTGTTACTCCTTCAGGAACGGTTAAAGATGTTAGATTATGACAATTATAAAATGCCCAGTTCCCAATTGTTTCCAGTAAACT
>CAZLCY010000027.1:10057-18391 GCA_964558075.1 uncultured Bacteroidales bacterium | reverse complement strand
GGGAATGTGGATAATTGTAATGGCTTTTATTATGCTCGTTTTTTCGTAAACGTAATGTATGCGAGTAAATTCTATGTTGGTATTGGTGCTTTGCGACCATGCAATGCTTATTTCGTTTGTGTATGGATTTATACCCACAAATTGAATGTCGGGTGCGTCAACAACCTGACCGAAACTGTGTGTAACTTTGGTGAAGAAGAGGAGATAAAGAATTATATAATGCAGTCTGTGTTTCATAATGTTGTGAATATAGTCTATTTTTTAGCTTCCTGCAATTATTTCATACATAGAGTCTTCGTGTAAATAAGTATTTGCCAAAGTTTTCAACTCTGACGGTGTAATGTTTTGAATAGTTTTCCAAAATCGTGAATAATAACTGTAGGTTAAATCATATTCAAGTATCGTTTTGAAACTTTCTGATAAAGCAAAAATACCATCGAAATTTCGAGCTAATGTGGATTTCATGTAATTTTTAACAGTCTCTAATTCCTCTTTCGGAATGGTTTCGGTACGTAACTTTTTGAGTTCGTAGTAAATTTCTTGTTTTGCTTGTTCGCAAACATCTTGTCCTACTTGAGTTACAACCACAAAATAACCGGCTGTTTTGTGTGAAACAATTCCGGAGCCTATACCATAAGTGTAACCTTTGTCTTCGCGAATATTTGACATAAGTCGCGAGCCGAAATAACCGCCCAAAACGGTATTCAAAACTTGCAATGCCGGATAGTCAGGGTTATATTTATTTACCAGTAATTTCCCAATGCGAATTGCAGATTGAACTGCACCGGGTTTTTCAACATAATGTGTTTTTTCGAGTGATGGAGCTATTGCAAATTCTCGTACATAATCTTTTTCCCCGGATGAGTACCCGAACGGTGTGCCAAAACGTTGAGAGAGGATTGTGAAATGTTCCGGTTTTATGTTGCCACTTATGATTATTTTGCAATTTTCGGAAGTGTAATATGTTTTGTGAAATTTTTTAATGTCTGTAATGCTCAGATTATCGAAATCTTCCGGCTCGTGAGAAATGCCGTAGGGATGGTTTGCTCCGAACAGTATTTGTGCGTATTTTTTTTGTGCAATCACTTCTACTTTTTGTTTTTCTATTGCATACTGCTGTTTTTTCTTTGCCGTATATGTTGCGAAATTGTCTTCGGGGAAAAGTGGATTTTTTATACTGTCTTCAATTATTTCTAATGTTTCGTCTATGTATTTCGAAAGGGTAAAGATACTTATGCCTGTGGTATGTTTTCCGGCATTGTAGTACACGTACGAACCCATAAAATCGAGTTTTTCAGCTATATCTTCGGCAGAAAATTTTGCACTGCCTTCTTGTAAAAGTTCCACGGTTGATGACGACACAAGGGCTTGATCTTGATACCATTCTCCGGCATTAAAAAGTATATCAATTTTTAAAATATCTTGTTCACCCGCATTTATGGTATATACAGGGATATTATTTGCTAATTTTTTTTCTTTTGCTTTAGTAAAACAAAGTTTAGCAATTGTTTTAAATTTTGGTGGTATCGTTCGATTTATCTCTTTCATATACTTATGCTTGTAATGTTGATTGATACAATAGTGTCGATTCATTTGTTTCGGAAAAAACGAATTGTGCAACTCGTTGTATATCTTCGATGGTAACGCATGCGTATTTTTCGGTCTCGCGATTTATTAAACCGGCATCACCAAGTAATTCATATTTTGCTAAATTCATGGCTTTGTTTAAAATACTGCTTTCACTAAAAATGAGTGTTGATTCTACTTTGTTTTTTACTTTTTGTAACTCATATTCATGTATTGGTGTTTTTTGAATTGACTGTAATTCGCTTTCTATTGCTTTGTTTGCTTGTTCTATTGTAAATCCGGGCATTACTGTGCCGGTAACGATAAATAAACCGGGGTCGTCTTCACCTGTTATGAATGCTTGAATATCGCTGAATATTTTTTGTTTTTGAACTAAATTATTGTACATGCGTGACGATTTTCCGTTCGACAAAATGTCTGATAATAAATCTATTGCGTGAAAATCGGGGTGTGATCGTTCGCACATATGATAGGCCTTGTAAATTGCATGCAATGGCACGTCTTGTTCTAAAGTTTGGGTACGTTTTTCTGTTTGTTCTTCTTCTCTGTCGTGTTTTATTGTCGAAATGGTGCGATAAGGAATCGAACCAAACCATTTTTGAGCTAATCGTCTTGCTTTTTTTACGGAAATATTTCCCGAAATAGAGATTATTGCATTGTTGGGAGCATAGTGATGGAAGAAAAAATCTTTAACATCTTGTAAAGTTGCTTCTTGTATGTGCTCAATTTTTTTCCCTATTGTTGCCCATTGGTATGGATGATTTTTGTACGCAAGTGGACGAAGATACAACCATGCATCGCCATAAGGTCTATTTAAATAGCGTTGTTTAAATTCTTCAACAACCACATTTTTTTGTATGTCAAGACTTTTTTGCGAAAAATCTAATTCTAACATACGGTCTGACTCTAACCAAAATGCTGTTTCAATATTTTCTTTTGGAACAGTTATGTAGTAATTGGTAATATCTGAATTGGTAAATGCATTATTGTCACCACCCACTTTCTGAAGTGGTTCGTCAAATGACGGAATATTTTTGGAGCCGCCAAACATAAGATGTTCAAAAAGATGAGCAAAACCTGTCTTTTCGGGTAATTCGTGTTTTGACCCAACGTTATATAGTGTGTTTACAACAACAAATGGGGTATGAGTATCTGTATTAACAATAAATCGTAATCCGTTTGCAAGTTCAAACTTTTTGAATGAAATCATGTATCTGTGTTTATTTAGATGAACGAGTTTTTTTGTATATCTTGTAGTGCTTGTGAGTAATCGGTAATAAGATCGGTAAATATTTCCGAAACTGTTTCGGTTTGTTTGAAATATGATGATACTTGCCCAATTTCTAAAGCACCTTCTATTATGTCTCCTTCGAATATTCCTTTTTTCGCACGTCCTTTTGCCATAAATTCTTGTAACTCTTCTTTTGTGGCACCTTCATCTTCCATTTCTGCGATGACTTCATACACTCTATTGGTAAGAAGTCTGGTGGGAGATATTTTTTTGAGACACAGTTTTGTGTCTCCCTCACGAGAATTAAATATGGCTTGTTTGTAATTGTCATGCGATGACGATTCTGCACTCACGGCAAATCGAGAACCTATTTGAACACCGTCTGCTCCAAGTATTTGTGCGGCAGCAATGTGTTTACCCGTTGCTATTCCTCCTGCTGCAATAAGTGGGAGTGAGGTTGCTTTTCGAATTTGTGGTATGAGAGTGCTTGTCGTTGTTTCTTCTCGACCGTTATGTCCGCCGGCTTCAAATCCTTCGGCAACAATTGCATCAACACCGGCTTCTTCACATTTTTTTGCAAAAAAACTGCTTGATACAACGTGGGCTACTTTGATGTTATATTTTTGTAATGTCTTTGTCCATTTTTTTGGATTTCCTGCCGATGTGAAGACAATTGGTACTTTTTTACGAATCACAGTATCAATAATTGCTTCGATATCGGGATACATAAGTGGAATATTTACGCCCCAAGGTTTATTTGTAGCTTCTTTCATTTCTTCAATATGTTGGAGAAAAACTTCGGGATACATGCTTCCGGTTCCGAGTAAACCTAAGCCGCCGGCATTACTAACTGCAGAAGCTAATTTCCATCCGCTACACCAAACCATACCCCCTTGAATAATGGGATACTTTATCGAAAATAAGTCACATATGTTATTTGTTTTCATACACTTTATGTTTTTTTATAATGAATATACATGTAATTATGTATAATCAAAATTAATATGCTTTCAAAAAAAACGTAAAAAAATTATTATGCTTGTAATAATGAATAGGTATCTCGTGCTATTATAATTTCTTCGTTTGTTTTTACAACCATAGCAGTTACTCGTGAAGATGTGCTGGTTATGATGGTATCGTGCTGTATATTTTTATTTGCATCATAGTTTAAATCAACACCAAGAAAAGAAAGACCTTCACATACTTTTTCACGTAAATCAACATTGTTTTCGCCTATTCCTCCGGTAAATACAATAATATCAATCCCTTCCATAGCGGCAGCATAAGAGCCAATATATTTTTTCACTCTGTATGTGAGCATATCAAGTACCAGTTGAGCTCGTTCGTTTCCTTCTTGAGCAGCTTGTTTTATATCGCGCATATCGGAAGAAAATCCGGTGATTCCTACAAAACCACTTTTTTTGTTAAGAATGGTATCCATGTCATCTACCGATAATTGTTCTTTTCGCATAATAAACAATGCGGCACCCAAATCTAAATCTCCGCATCGTGTACCCATCATTAAACCCTCAAGCGGTGTGAGCCCCATAGAGGTGTCTATAGATTTTCCGTTTTTGACTGCAGCAACCGAGGAGCCGTTACCAAGATGGCAGACAATAATTTTTGATGAATTGTAGTCTTTTCCGGCTAATTCAGCAGCCATTTGAGATACATATTGATGGCTTGATCCGTGGAATCCGTATTTTCGTACTTTATATTGTGTGTAATATTCGTAGGGAAGAGCATACATATATGCTTTTTCGGGCATTGTTTGGTGAAAGGCTGTGTCTAATGTGCCACATTGTACAGCATGAGGTAATAAATTTTGTGCTGCAACAACGCCTTTTATGTTTGCCGGATTATGCAGTGGTGCCAAATCGTTACATGATTCTAAGTCGTCAAGAATTTCGTTGTTGATAATGACACTTGTGCTGAATTTTTCGCCACCATGTACTATTCGATGACCAACACCCACAATTTCTTCTGTATCTGATATAATAGTGTATTTTGGATTTTGTAAAGAATCAATAATTGCTTTAACGCCATCTTCGTGGTCGCTAATAGGACGGTTATCTTCAAAAACAGCATCGTGAGTTGTTATTTTTATGAGACTTTTTTCTGTACCAATTCTATCAATCATACCCGATGCTATACTTGTTTCTTCAGGCATTTCAAGTAATTGAAATTTTATCGAAGAACTTCCACTATTTAGGATAAGAATTTTCATAGATATTTTTTTAATGATGCATATATTAGTTGACTTTTATGTGTCATATCTATCTTTACGATGGTGAATAGATAATTATTTGTTCCTATTTTTGATGTGGGCTTACTCTATTTTATGACAGTTCCTTATATATTAGAAGCATTTTTCATTGTTTCTTTTTTTCCTTTATGAGCTTGTATAGCGGTCATCGCTACCACATTTACAATGTCGTTTACCGAACAGCCTCGTGATAAATCATTAATCGGAGCTGCCAATCCTTGAATTATTGGGCCGTAAGCATCGGCATGTGCAAATCGTTGCACTAATTTGTATGCAATATTACCTGCTTCTAAAGATGGAAAAATAAGTACATTAGCATTACCTTTTACCCGTGCATTGGGAGCTTTCTTTGCACAAACTTCCGGAATGATTGCCGCATCCAATTGCATTTCTCCATCAATGAGTAAATCAGGGTAATTGTCCTGAACTGTTTTTGTTGCCATAGCAACTTTGTCAATCATTTTGTGTTTTGCACTTCCATGTGTCGAAAAACTGAGCATTGCAATGCGTGGGGTGATAGCCAGAAGATTTTGAGCTGTTCGTGCTGTGGTAACGGCAATTTCTGCTAATTCATCTTCTGTTGGATTAGGATTCACTGCACAGTCTGCAAATAACATAATCCCATCGTCACCAAATTCTTTGTCTTTAAGAATTATGACAAAAACACTTGAAACAAGCGAAATGCCGGGAGATGTTTTTATTAATTGAAATCCCGGACGTAACACGTCGCCTGTTGCATTTTCAGCACCGGCAACTTCACCATCGGCATCACCTGCTTTGATAATGGTAGCAGCGAGATAGAGTGGGTTTTTTAATAATTCGCGAGCGGTATTTTCAAACACACCTTTGTTTTTTCTCAGCGAAACAATTAAAGCAATATACTCATCAATTTTAGGATGATTGAGTGGGTCAATAATTGTTGCTTTTGAAACAACGTGCGATAAATTTCTTTTTTCTGCAACAGCACGAATTTCATCGGGATTACCAATGAGTATAATATCGGCTATGTTATCTCGAATTATTATATCGGCAGCATCTAATGTCCTCGGCTCAAATGATTCGGGTAAAACTATACGTTGTTTATTTTGTTTTGCAAGTTTTTGAACAAGTTTTTCAAATTCCATAATAGTAGATTTTGTACGTAAAAAAAAACACCTGAATATACAGGTGTTTCGTTGTTTTATAGTTTTAGTGATTTTTTGAGACGGTCAATTTTTTGAGTGAGAATATTTTCCGCAGTATCAAAATCGCTAAGCGAAGCAACTTTTGTTCGAACTTCAAAATAAAATTTAATTAACGGTTCAGTTCCCGAAGGTCGAACCGTGATTTTTGAATTATCTTCGGTAATAAATTGCAACACATTTGATGATGGGAGTCCTGTTGGACACTCTGTGTTAGTTTGTAAATCTTTTTCTGTTTTAGTAAGAAAATCCCGTTGAATAACAACCGGAGAGTTACCTATTGATGTTGGTGGCTCTAACCGGAAATTTTCCATAATGGCTGCAATTTCTTCTTGTCCTGCTTTACCTTCTTTTTTGAGAGTAACAAGTTCTTCTTTAAAATAACCATATTCGAGATATGTGTCAATTAAAATATCGTACAGGCTTTTGTTGTTGTCTTTAGCAACAGCAGCAGCTTCGGCAATTAATGCACAGGCAATAACCGCATCTTTATCGCGAACAAAGTCGCCGGCTGAATATCCGAAACTTTCTTCTCCACCGCCAATATATTGTTTTACTCCTTCAAACAATCGAATTTTTTCGCCAATAAATTTAAACCCAGTTAAAACATTGAATAATTCTACATTATATTTTTTACATATTTCAGCAATTAATTCAGTCGTCACAATAGTTTTTACAACAAATTCTTTTCCTTTAAGTTTTTGTTGAGCATCCCATTGTTGAATTAAATATTGTATTAAAACAGTGCCGGTTTGATTACCATTAAGAATTTTGTATGTTCCTTCTGAGTTTTTTACGACAATTCCTACACGGTCACCATCAGGATCTGTTGCCATAATGATGTCGGCATCTATTTCTTTGCCTTTTTTGATAGCTAATTCCATTGCCGATTCTTTTTCCGGATTAGGAGAGCCTGTTATTTCGTTGAGTTGACGTAACCATTCAGTTTCTGATTCAAAATCTTCTTCGCGTGCGGATTTTCCGGCTTCACGAAGCGATGGGAATTCACCGGAAATGACAGCTTGTTCTTCTACTATATGAATGTTGTTGAATCCGTATTCTCGTAAAACTCTTGGTACTAATGTGATGCCTGTTCCGTGAAGTGGTGAAAATACAATTTTTAAATCTTTTTGTTTTTGTATAATGTCCGGACAAAGTGATAAACTTTTTATTGCTTCTACATATGGTTTATCAATTTCTTCGTCCCATAATATGATGTTTTCCGGATTCCCTTCCCATTTCACATCGTCGATGCTTGCTATAGTATTTACCTCTGCGATTACGTTATCGTCGTGTGGTGCAACTAACTGACAGCCATCTTCCCAATATGCTTTGTAGCCGTTATATTTTGCAGGATTGTGGGAAGCGGTTACATTCACTCCGGCCTTGCACCCTAAATGTCTGATGGCAAATGATAATTCGGGTGTCGGACGAAGTTCTTTTGACAAATATACCTTAAAACCATTTGCTGCAAATATGTTAGCTACTGTTTCTGCAAACATTCGTCCGCGAATACGACAGTCATGAATGACGACAACAGAAATTTGTTCGTCTTTTGCATATACTTTTTTTATATAATTTGCAAAGCCTTGTGTTGCCATACCAACGGTGTATTTGTTCATTTTGTTGGTGCCAACACCAATAACCCCTCGTAAACCACCGGTGCCGAATTCGAGATTTTTATAAAAAGAATCTTCAAGTTCAGGGTCTTGCTTATCAATTAAATACTGTATTTCTTTTTTTGTTTTTTCGTCATAGTTTCCTGTTAACCATGTTTTTGCCTTGTTAATTATATTTGTATCCATGTATGATTTATATTTAAAAAATTTATTTCCCACAAATATATAAAAATGCAGTGATTTTGTGTTGTGACCGATATGTTTTTTTTAATTTTCCTTTTTTTATCGGGACATTGTGGGGACACGCCATGGCGTTCCCGTACAGAAATATACCCCGAATATTAAAAAAAAAATATTCCAATTGAATAATAATGAAAATTGTATAAATTTAATTCCTGTTTTTATCGGTGCATTGTGGGGACACGCCATGGCGTGTCCTCTACGGGAATA
>CAZLCY010000027.1:0-9957 GCA_964558075.1 uncultured Bacteroidales bacterium | reverse complement strand
CTGTTTTTATCGGTGCATTGTGGGGACACGCCATGGCGTGTCCTCTACGGGAATATACCCCGAATATTTTTTTTTTGCTATCTTTTATCTATTTTTACGGATTAACATTTTTTAGATATGGAACTGACATTGACAACGCCGGCGTTATTGTTTTCGGCAATTTCTCTTATTATGCTTGCATATACGAATAGATTTTTATCGTATGCTTCTCTCGTTCGCACATTACACGATAAGTATATGCAAAGTAAATCGTCAATTTTGCTGTGGCAAATTCAAAATTTACGTAAACGATTGTATTTGACTCGTGCGATGCAAATAACGGGTATTTTTAGTCTGTTGCTTTGTGTGCTCAGTATGTTTTTGATATATATAAATTTTAAAATTTTTGCAACATATATTTTTGGTGTTGCCTTGCTGTCGCTTATTGTATCGCTTGCGTTGTTGATTAAGGAAATTCAAATTTCGGTACAAGCTCTTGATTTACATATAAAAGATATTGAAGGTCTCGATAATTGATTTTCGCTAAAAAACTGTCTGGTATGCTGAATTTTTTCAGATACTTTAAATACATAAAATATTCATATGAATACAATATATATATCATTCATACAAAAAAAATTACATATTTCTGAGCGGCAGATTCGTCACACAATTTCTCTTCTTTCGAAGGGGGCTACAGTACCATTTATTGCTCGTTATCGGAAAGAAATGACAGGGAATCTTGATGAAATGCAAGTTCGTGATATTCAGTCTGAATTTGAGGGGGTTGAGATTTTAGATGCTCGCAAAAAAACGGTGCGTAAGTCTATTGAGGAACAAGATGCCTTAACTTCGGAATTGCAGAGGCAGATTGATGAAATTGTAGTTTTACAGGATTTAGAGGATCTTTATTTGCCTTTTAAACCGAAACGAAAAACACGTGCGTCTATTGCAAAACAAAAGGGGTTGGAACCTCTTGCTCGATTTCTGTATAATCTGCCATATGGAAGTATAAATGCTGAGGCTCAGAAATATGTTTCGAAAGATTGCTCTTCTGTTGAAGATGCCTTACAAGGTGCTCGTGATATTATTGCAGAATGGTTTCATGAAGATAAACACGTTCGTTCTTTTGTGCGTTCGGTATTTCAGCGTGATGCTGTTATTAAATCAAAATTAGTAAAGGGAAAAGATGATGAGGCTCAGAAATATGCTCAGTATTTTGATTATACAGAATTATTAAAAAAATGTCCTTCTCATCGTTTGCTTGCAATTATGCGAGCTCATAAGGAGGGATTATTGCGTGTTTCTATTTTGGTTGACAAAAAAGATATTGTGCCTCGACTTGTTTCTCGTTTTGTTCGTAAACAGAACTCAGCGGCCGAGCAGGTTAGGCTTGCTTTGGAGGATGGATATAGCCGTCTTTTGGCTCCGTCAATCGAAACGGAGTCTTATAATGAGGCAAAAAAACGTGCAGATATTTCGGCAATACGGGTGTTTGCCGAAAATTTACGACAACTTTTGCTTATGCCTCCGTATGGTCAAAAACGGATTTTGGGGATTGATCCCGGTTTTCGTTCGGGCTGCAAGGTAGTCTGCGTGAATGAGGTCGGAGCCCTGTTGCATAACGAAACTATTTATCCGCACCCGCCACAAAATGAGTCTAAAATGGCAATAAAGAAAATTGCACAATTGGTGGCTTCTTATAAAATTGATGCGATTGCAATTGGTAATGGAACGGCAGGACGAGAAACAGAACGGTTTATGCAGCGTATTGCTTTTCCGCACAAAGTACAGGTGTTTGTGGTGAGTGAGGCAGGTGCTTCGGTGTACTCAGCATCGTCTGTTGCTCGTGAAGAATTTCCGCAGTATGACGTAACGGTGCGTGGTGCTGTTTCTATTGCACGCAGATTAATGGATCCTTTGGCGGAGTTAGTGAAAATTGATCCGAAATCTATAGGCGTTGGGCAGTATCAGCATGATGTGAATCAGACTGATTTGAAAAAAAGTTTGGATGAGGTGGTGGAAAGTTGTGTGAATATGGTGGGGGTTGAACTGAATACGGCGAGTAAACATTTATTGGCTTATGTCGCCGGTGTCGGTCCCACACTGGCACAATCTATTGTTGATGTTCGTGACCAACAGGGAGCTTTTACTTCACGTTCCGATTTGTTGAATGTGCCAAAAATGGGAAAGAAAACATTTGAGCAATGTGCGGGCTTTTTGCGAATTGCTCAGGCAAAATATGTGCTTGACCGAACAGCTGTGCATCCCGAACGATATGGTTTGGTGGAAAAAATGGCTCGGGATGTCGGAACTACTGTTGCGGGCTTAATTGCTCACAAGGAACTACGTGAAAAAATATCTGTAGAATCTTATATATCTGAAGAAATTGGTGAACCGACCCTTCGCGATATATTGGCTGAACTTGAGAAACCCGGACGTGACCCTCGTGATAAGGTTACGGTTTTTTCTTTTGACGAGTCTCTGAAAACAATTGCAGATGTGAAGGAGGGAGCGGTGTTGCCGGGAATAATTACGAATGTGACAAATTTTGGTGCATTTGTCGATATTGGAATCAAACAAAATGGTTTAGTTCATATTTCTCATATTACGCAAGAGTTTATCTCTAATCCTGTTGAAGTGGTCTCGGTCAACCAACAGGTGCAAGTTAAAGTGCTTTCGGTTGATACCGAAAAAAATAGAATTCAACTTTCGATGAAAGATGTGCAGTAAGTTTGTCGATTTTCATACCCATCAAATGTCTCTCGATGATGATTGTGTTGATATTCTTCAATTGTCGGTCGAAGATGCACTGCGTGGAACAGAGGCAGATGTCTATTTTTCTTGTGGCATTCATCCATGGGATAGTGCATTATCCAATGCGAAGCAGGTGATGAGTGACTTAGAGCAACTATCCAATACGAATAGATTTTTTTGTATAGGTGAATGTGGTATCGATAGAGCATCTGATGTGCCACTTGAGATACAAATTTCGATTTTCGAACAAGAGGTGCAGATTGCTCAAAAAACGGGAAGACCACTCATTATTCATGCGGTTCGCTCGTATTCTGATATTCTTTCTGTCTTAAAAAAATATGCAGTAACTGTGCCGATTATTTTTCATGATTTTCGGGGAAATGAGGTGCAAATAAATCAACTACTTCATTATAATGCATATTTTTCTTTCGGGTTTTCCGGAATTTCTCAGACAAAAATGCACAAAAATATCCATCTGATTCCACTTGAATGTTTGTGTCTGGAAACAGATGATGACAATAGGAAGATTCCCGGTATGTATGAGATTGTATCAGATATTTTAGATGTTTCTGTTTTTGAATTACGCAACATTTTATTTCGAAATTTTAAAAGAATTATGAAGAAAGATATTTTATGATATTTTTTTTGCTATATTGCAAAACTTAAATTTAGGCAGCGAATATTTCGATGCAAAATCAGACTATTACATGGAAAAAGAACAGATTAATTTAGAATTTAGTTTTAAATCGTCTCCCAAGATTTTATATAATCGTTTGTCATCTCCGTCGGGACTGGCTGAATGGTTTGCTGATGATGTGAACTTTGAGAATCAATACAAAACCTATATTTTTATTTGGGACGGATATGAAACCCGTGCTGAAGTTCTTGGGAAAAAGGAATTTTCGTATATTCGGTTTCGATGGGAAGAGGATGAAGGTGAAGATTATTATTTTGAATTTCGCATTAATATTGATGATTTAACCGGAGATGTTGCTCTTGTTGTGACTGATTTTGCAGAACCCGACGAAAAAGAAGATGCAATTCAGCTTTGGGAAACGCAAATTGAACAGTTAAAACTTGTTTTAGGTTCTTGATTTTTACTTCGTGCATATGCTCGGTATTAAAAAATTAGATTGGCTCGTTGTTCGGTCATATCTTACCCCTTTTATTATTACTTTTTTTGTTACCACATTTATTTTGCTCATGCAATTTTTGTGGAAATATATTGATGACCTTGTTGGAAAAGGACTCGAATGGTCGGTTGTTGCTGAATTGATGTTTTATGCTTCAATGGGGTTGTTCGAAATGTCGCTTCCTTTGGCTATTTTGTGTGCTTCAATATTTGTGTATGGAAATTTAGGAGAAAACAATGAATTAATTGCCATTAAATCTGCGGGTATTTCGCTTGTTCGAATTATGAAACCTCTCGTGGTTGTAAATCTTATAATTGCATCTCTTGCTTTTGTGTATTCAAATAATGTGTTGCCTTACAGTAATTTGCGATTGTGGTCTCTTATGTTTGATGTGCGTCATCAACGTCCTGCATTGAATATTCAGGAAGGGGTATTTTTCGACGGACTCGATAATATCCGTATTAAAATTGAGTCGAAAAATATCAATACAAATATGATGTATAATGTGTTAATATACGATCATAGAAAAGAAGATGGCAATACAAATGTGATTATAGCAGATTCTGCAATAATGCAGGTTACTCCTAATGAACAATATTTGATTTTTTCATTGTTTGACGGACGACGATATGAAGAATTACTTGATTCTCGTAATCCGCGAGAAACACGTATAAAACGTCCCTTTCAAGAACAAAAGTTTACGAAACAAGAAGTCTTGTTTGAATTGGATCCGACTGAGTTTGATCGAACAAACATGGAGTTGTTTCGGCATAATGCGAAAATGCAGAATTTAATGCAACTTCAATATACCTTAGATTCTCTCAAAGCATATAAACAAAAGTTGAATAACAGAAGTTTTAAGCATTTTTTTATGTATAAAGTTTTTAAAGGGATTTCGACCAAAGATGAGTCTCCGCTTGCTTTACCCGTCGATTCTTTGTTTTCTGCAATGAATGAAATTTATAAAAAACAATCGGTTTCGCAGGCTTTAGATTTTGCACGTATGTCCGAATCGTATCTTACT
Organism: uncultured Bacteroidales bacterium; assembly: GCA_964558075.1. GTDB lineage: Bacteria > Bacteroidota > Bacteroidia > Bacteroidales > UBA1715 > JAQICB01. The sequence continues at coordinate 5,064 of CAZLCY010000027.1, read as the reverse complement.
GCCAATATTGATGACGAACATGAACAAAATTTGGTGTTTAACAGGCATCGTATAGAATTACATAAAAAATTCACTTTGGCAATTGCCTGTTTTATTATGTTTTTTGTCGGTGCTCCTTTTGGTGCTATTGTTCGAAAAGGTGGATTGGGTGTTCCCGTTATTTTTTCATTTATTTTCTTTTTGGTATACTATATTATAAGTATGATTGGCGAAAAAGGAGTTAAATCTGGTGAAATGAATGCGGTGTGGGGTATGTGGTTTGCAACACTTATTGTGTTCGTAATTGGTATGACTTTTACCTACATGGCTACGCACGATAAGGTTATTGCTCGTCCGAAAATTCTTATTCAAAATATGATTGGTCTTTTAAAACTGAAAAAACAAAAGAATATATGAACATATTACAGATATGTAATAAATTTCCCTATCCACTTAAAGATGGTGGTGTGATAGCCGCATTTAGTATGCTCAAGGGGTTTTATGTGACCGGGCATGATGTGACGGTTTTGACTATTAATACCTCAAAACATTATACTAATGTGGACGATATTCCATACGAGGTGGGTCAAATGGCTGATTTTCATCAGGTTTATAAAAATACTCATGTTAGTTTTTTGGGGGCTTTGTGGAATTTGTGTTTTTCTCAAATTCCATATACAGCAAGTCGTTTCATGTTTTCAAAATTTAAAAATAAATTGAAACAAGTTCTCTCTCAAAATAAGTTTGAGGTAATTCAAATTGAGGGCTTATATATGTGTGCATACATTCCGTTTATTCGTAAATTTTCGGATGCACAAATAGTATATCGTGCACATAATGTGGAGTATGAGATATGGGATAGGTTGTGGAGAGAAACGAAAAACCCTGTTAAAAAGTGCTATATTAAAACGCTCGCAAAACGTGTAGAACGTTTCGAACGAAAATATATAAATATGTACGATTTGTTGGTGCCAATAACACAGCGTGATGCCGACAAATACTACGAAATGGGTAATGTGAAACCTTATTTTGTGGCTCCTACCGGTGTGTTTGTGGAGGAAATGAATGTCGTAAAAAAAGATGTGGTTTCCTCTTTATTTCATATTGGCGGATTGGATTGGGCTCCAAATCAACAAGGACTCGTGTGGTTTTTGCATGAATGTTGGCCGAGAATTCATGCAAAATATCCTCAATTGCGGTGTTCTCTTGCCGGACGAAATGCTCCGGAATGGTTTGTGCGTGAGATGAATGTGCCCGGTGTTGAGTTCGTTGGCGAAGTCCCCGATGCAAAAGATTTTATGATGGCTCAGGATATTATGGTTGTGCCACTTATGGCCGGTAGTGGAATGCGAATTAAGATAATAGAGGGAATGGCGTATGGTAAAACAATTGTATCTACAACCGTTGGTGCAGAAGGGATTCCGGCGAAGTCTGGTGCCGAAATTGTGATTGCAAACAATGCAGATGAGTTTGTTGAGAAAATATCTGATTTGGTAGATAATCCTGATAAAGTTTATGATATAGCAAAAAATGCACGTACATTTGTGCGTCAAAAATTTGATAATTATTCAATAATTCAAGAGCTGGTAGATTTTTATTTTCGTTATGTATTTCGCAATTGAGGTGTTTTTTTGGTGTTGTGTTGCGGGTATTTTTCATACCTATATAATGTATCCGTTTTTGTTGAAAATACTTGCGGTACATAAAAAGCAAAACCAACACGTATTTTCTTTGCAAGATGATGATTTACCTCATGTTTCAATTATTATTGCTGCGTACAATGAAGAAGAGGTAATTGAAAATAAAATCAACAGCACATTCAATACAACGTACCCCGCACATTTGTTTGATGTGCATATTGGTTCTGATAATTCTTCGGACAGAACAAATGAAATAATTACAGCGTATTCCCAACATTATTCACAATTGTATTTGCATGCTTTTTCGAATCGTCAAGGAAAGGCAACTATTATAAATAAGATTGTTGCGGAAGTTTCATCCGATATTATTATTCTGACTGATGCGAATGTTTTTTTTGAACCATCAACAATGTATGAATTGGTTAAGCATTATAAAAATCCGGAAATTGCTTTAGTCGGGGGCTATATTATTAACACTAATGTTAAAAAAACAGGAATATCTCTTCAAGAAAAAACCTATCTTTCGCATGAAAATCTCATAAAATATCGTGAGGGAGTTATATGGGGAGCAATGATTGGTGCCTTTGGCGGAGTTTATTCTATACGCAAAGAAAATTACACTCCGGTTCCCGAAAATTATTTTATGGATGATTTTTTTATTACAATGTCTGTTTTGCAACAAGGAAAAAAAACTATCGCAGAATTGAACGCAGTGTGTTATGAAGATATTTCCAACATTATTCACGAAGAGTTTCGCAGAAAAGTGCGTATTTCTATAGGTAATTTCCAGAATCTTTCAACGTATGGACATATTGCGTCGCGTATTTTTACCGGAGCCGGATTTAGCTTTTTTTCACATAAGGTTTTACGATGGATGACGCCGTTTTTATTGATTGATTGTCTTATTGCATCTGCCATACTTTTTTCTCAAGATATTTTATATTTGTATGTGTTCTTTGCTCAAATTACTGTACTTTTGTTGCCCGTAATAGACATAATGTTGAAGCGTATGAATATACATATTTCAGCATTACGCTTTATTACCCATTTTTATAGTATGAATGTGGCCTTGTTTATAGGTTTTTTTAAGTTTTTGAAAGGAGTAGATTCAAATGTGTGGCAACCAACAAAACGAAATCAATAATACATTGTTTAATACAATAGAAGAAGCAGTTGAGGATATTAAGAACGGTAAGGTAATTATTGTTGTTGATAGTGAAGACCGTGAAAATGAGGGAGATTTTGTCTGTGCTGCAGAAAGCATTACTCCCTAAATTATTAATTTTATGGCAACTCACGGCAGAGGACTTATTTGCGCTCCGTTAACGGAAGATCGATGCGAGGAATTGGAGCTCGATTTGATGGTGGGAAAAAATACGGCTATGCACGAGACACCGTTTACCGTGTCGGTAGATTTAATAGGACAAGGCTGTACAACCGGTATTTCTGCTTACGATAGGGCCAAAACAGTGCAGGCTTTGGTAGACCCAAATACAAAACCCGAAGATTTAGGACGCCCCGGACATATTTTTCCGCTGAAAGCTAAAAATCGCGGGGTTCTTCGTCGTTCCGGACATACCGAAGCGGCTGTGGATTTAAGTGTTATGGCAGGTCTTCAGCCGGGTGGGGTGTTGGTTGAAATCATGAACGAAGATGGTACCATGGCTCGCTTACCGGAATTAATGGCAATTAGTAAAAAATTCGACCTCAAAATTATTTCTATTGAGGATTTAATTGCATATAAACTCGATAAAGATAGTCTGGTTGAAATGGGCGATATGGTAAAAATGCCGACGGATTTTGGTAATTTCAATTTGGTTTCCTTTCGACAACTTTCGAACGGCTTGGAGCATGTGGCTCTTATAAAAGGGGAGTGGGCTCTGAACGAAGCGGTATTGGTGCGCGTGCATTCTTCTTGTTTGACCGGCGATATTTTTCACAGTCAACGATGCGATTGCGGACACCAACTCGAAGAGGCTCTCAGACGGGTAGAAAAAGAGGGCAAAGGTGTTGTCTTATATATGAATCAGGAGGGACGAGGTATCGGGTTGTTTAATAAAATTAAAACCTACAAATTGCAAGAAGAAGGGCTTGATACTGTTGAGGCAAATATTGAACTCGGATTCAAAGATGATGAACGTGACTATGGTGTGGGGGCAGAAATTTTACGAAAACTAGGTGTTAAAAAAATGCGTTTGCTTACCAATAATCCCACAAAACGTGCAGGATTAGAGGGACATGGACTTGAAATAGTAGAAAATGTTACGATTGAAGTGCAGGTGAATCCGCATAATGAATTTTATATGCAAACTAAAAAAAATAAAATGGGGCATACCCTTCATTTTTGTACGCGACATTAAAAATCGGTGATTATGGCACAATTGTATCCCATAAAATGTAAACCAATATACAAACAAACTGTCTGGGGTGGTTCGAATATTGCTACGCATTTCAATCGTACCAATGTGCCTCCTCAATGCGGAGAGTCTTGGGAGGTTTCTGCCGTACAAGATTCTATTTCTGTTATTCAAAATGGTTTTCTTGCCGGAAATACACTGCAAGAAGCTATTGAGGTGTATATGGACGAGTTTCTTGGTACTAAGGTTTTTGATACCTTTGGTGTAGAGTTTCCGCTCTTATGTAAATTTATTGATTCTCATGATGTGCTCTCGGTACAAGTGCACCCCAATAACGAATTGGCAAAAGAACGACATAATTCGTACGGAAAAACAGAAATGTGGTATGTTGTTGAAGCGGAAGAAAATGCTCAATTGATTTTAGGTTTCAATCGTGATATGTCGCGTGATGAATTTTTAGCAATAGTGCAGGATTCTAAAGAATTAGTTGATTCTCTTTTATATCATCCCGTGAAAAAAGGCGAGGTGTTTTTCGTCCCTGCCGGGTTGGTTCACGCTATCGGACAGGGGGTTCTTTTAGCAGAAATACAACAAACCTCTGATGTTACCTATCGCATTTATGATTGGGACAGGAAAAATACAGACGGTAATGAACGGGATTTGCACCTTGATTTAGCAGTAGATGCAATTGATTACTCATTACCGAAACAAGTTCCGGTAGTGTATGAACCATACCGAATTGGCGAACAAAAATTAGTTGAATGCGAATTTTTTGTGTGTTCTTTATTACAAGTCGAAACCGATTTTACCAAAGATTATTATACTATTGATTCTGTTGTTGTGTATATGTGTGTGGAAGGAAACGGTACGATTCTGTATGGCGAGGGAGAATCTGAAACCATATCGCAAGGCGAAACCATATTGCTGCCGGCATCATTGTGTGAAATTACCATCCACCCCCGGGAATCACTTACCATACTTGAGGTGTATGTTCCGTCGTAAATGAAATTCGTCATTGTAGATACAATTCATGTAGATACAATTCATGAATTGTATCAACTACAGATACATATAATCCACGTTAAATA
>CAZLCY010000026.1:0-18781 GCA_964558075.1 uncultured Bacteroidales bacterium | reverse complement strand
CGATATGCAGGTAAGGTTAAATCACGCTACACAAAAGGTGGTATGATAACAGGGAAAACAAATTCTTATAAAAAAGCAATTGTTTCTTTAAAAGAAGGTGATCAAATAGACTTTTATAGTAATATTTAATTGATATGGCAGTTAAAAAATTAAAACCCACAACTCCTGGGCAAAGACATAAAGTTGTTGCAGTAGATACAGGCATAACAAAATCAAAACCTGAAAAATCTTTATTGCAACCAATTCATAGAACCGGCGGTAGAAATAATACCGGAAAAATGACAATGCGTTATATTGGTGGCGGTCATAAACGTAAATATCGTGTAATTGACTTTAAACGTGATAAGGATAATATTCCTGCTGAAGTTCTTTCTGTTGAATATGATCCAAATCGAAATGCTCGTATTTGTTTAGTGCAGTATACTGATGGTGAAAAACGATACATTATCGCACCGAATGGTATTGAAGTTGGACAAAAAATTATGTCGGGAACTGATGCTGAACCTGAGATTGGTTGTACATTATTTTTGCAAAACATACCCTTAGGTACTATCATTCATTGTATAGAATTACAACCTGGTAAAGGAGCTCAACTTGCACGGAGTGCCGGTACATATGCTCAGCTTTCTTCTCGTGATGGTAAATACGCAATTGTAAAATTACCTTCCGGTGAAACACGTATGATTTTAACTACTTGTAGAGCTACTATCGGAACCGTTTCTAATTCAGACTTTGCATTGTTACGTTCCGGAAAAGCAGGTAGAAGCAGATGGCTTGGTAGAAGACCACGTGTACGGGGTGTAGTTATGAATCCGGTTGATCACCCAATGGGAGGTGGTGAAGGACGTGCTTCAGGTGGACATCCACGATCACGTAAAGGATTACCTGCTAAAGGTTATAAAACTCGAAATAGAAAAAAATATTCTAGTTCTTTGATTGTTGAAAAAAGAAAGAAATAATTAATTAGATATTACAATGAGTAGATCATTAAAAAAAGGACCATATATTGATTTTAATTTAGAACGAAAGATTCTAAAGTTAAATGAAAGTTCTAAAAAAAGTGTTGTTAAAACTTGGGCTCGTGCGAGTATGATATCACCTGATTTTGTGGGTAATACAATAGCCGTACATAATGGTAACAAGTTTATACCTGTATATGTTACAGAAAATATGGTAGGACACAAACTTGGAGAGTTTGCTCCAACACGAAACTTTAGAGGTCACGTAGGTAAAAAGAATAAGAAGAAATAATAGCTTAGATTATGGGTAATAGAAAAAACATTACAGCTCAAAAACTTAAGGAAGCTAAGAAAAATAAAGCCTTTGCTATCCTTCGTAACTGCCCGACTTCTCCTCGGAAAATGAGATTGGTTGTTGATATGATACGCGGAAAAGAGGTCAATCATGCTCTTGATATTTTGAAATATTCGCCTAAAGAAGCAACTCGAAAGGTCGAAAAGTTGGTATTGAGTGCGGTGAATAACTGGCAACAAAAAAATGAGGGAAGCAGATTGGAAGACAATCAGTTATTTATCAAAGAAATATTTGTTGACGAAGGTAAAATGTTGAAACGAATTCAACCGGCACCTCAAGGACGTGCTCATAGAATACGTAAACGTTCAAATCATGTTACCGTTGTTGTTGACACAATTAAAGTAGAAACAGAAGCTTAAAATATAATACATGGGACAAAAAGTAAATCCAATAGGTAATCGTTTAGGTATCGTTAAAGGTTGGGATTCTAACTGGTACGGTGGAAGAGATTATGTTGAAAAATTACATGAAGATTATAAAATCCGTCAATATTTATATGCTCGCTTGTCTAAAGCAAGTATTTCAAAAATAATTATTGAAAGAACTCTTAAATTAGTTACTATTACTATAAATACAGCACGCCCTGGTATTATTATCGGAAAAGGTGGACAGGAAGTTGATAAGCTTAAAGAGGAGTTGAAGAAAATCTCTCAGAAAGAGGTGCAGATTAATATCTTCGAAATTAAACGACCTGAATTAGATGCTATTATTGTTGCTGATAATATAGCTCGTCAACTAGAAGGACGTGTTGCATACAGACGTGCAATTAAAATGTCAATTGCTTCTGCTATGAGAATGGGTGCCCAAGGTATTAAAATACAGATATCCGGAAGGTTAAATGGTGCTGAAATGGCTCGATCAGAAATGTATAAAGAAGGTCGCACTCCTTTACATACGCTCCGTGCTGATATCGATTATGCTTCTGTTCCGGCACAAACTACCTATGGTAAATTGGGTATTAAAGTTTGGATTTTTAAAGGTGAACTATACGGAAAAGTTGATTTGTCTCCTAATAGTCAATTAGGCACTACAAATAAAAAGGCATTACGTAAAAGAAAAAAATAATAACAATTATACTATACTGCAATGTTACAACCAAAAAAGACTAAATATAGAAAGCAGCAAAAAGGTAAAATGAAAGGTAACGCTAACCGCGGAAATCAGTTAGCATTTGGATCTTTTGGTATTAAATCTTTAGAAGAGTGTTGGATAACTTCAAGACAAATCGAAGCTGCGCGGATTGCTGTTACTCGGTATATGAAACGTGAAGGGCAAATCTGGATTCGTATATTTCCTGATAAACCTGTTACATCTAAACCAGCTGAGGTTCGTATGGGTAAAGGTAAAGGGGCTTTGTCTCATTGGGTTGCCAGAGTATCTCCCGGAAGAATGTTGTTTGAAGCTGAAGGTGTTTCGTATGAGATTGCAAAAGAAGCATTACGGCTTGCAGCTCAAAAACTTCCGGTTACAACAAAATTTGTTGTTCGTAATGATTATGTTCAAGAATAGAAATGTATTACAATGAAAGCAGTAGAAATTAGAGAATTAACAACCAAGGAATTAGAGGAGAAATTAGAAGTTGAATATGATAATATTCAAACTCTGAAGTTAAATCATGCAACTTCACCTCTTGATAATCCAAATACAATAAAACAAACGCGTCAATTAATTGCACGTATACATACAATTTTAAAAGAACGCGAAAAAAATAATTAAGTAAATCTGCAATGGAAAGAAATTTCAGAAAAGAACGAATAGGTGTTGTTGTGAGTAATAAAATGGAGAAATCTATTGTTATTGCGGTACAAAGAAAGGAAAAACACCCTAAATACGGTAAATTCGTGAACAAAACCTCTAAATTTGTTGCTCATGATGAAAAGAATGAGTGTAACATTGGTGATACCGTTAAAATTATGGAAACACGTCCGTTAAGTAAAAATAAATGCTGGCGTTTAGTAGAAATTTTAGAAAGAGCTAAATAAGATGATACAACAAGAATCAAGATTAAAAGTTGCTGATAACAGTGGTGCTAAAGAAGTCTTATGTATTCGTGTCCTTGGTGGTACGCGTAAAAGATATGCATCCATAGGTGATAAAATTATTGTTACTGTTAAAGATGCAATGCCTAATGGTAATGTTAAAAAAGGACAAGTAACCAAAGGTGTTATTGTTCGTACCAAAAAAGAAGTCAATCGTCCTGACGGATCATATATCAGATTTGATGATAATGCAGTTGTATTGTTAACAGAAAATGGTGAAATGAGAGGTACTCGTATTTTCGGTCCTGTAGGAAGAGAGTTGAGAGATAAACAATATATGAAAATTGTTTCTCTTGCACCTGAAGTTTTATAATAAAGATAATAGAAATTATGCAGAAAAAATTTCATATTAAGAAAAATGATGTAGTACTTGTTCTTTCAGGAGAATATAAAGGTACTGAAGCAAAAGTTTTAGAAGTAATTACTAAAACGGACAAAGCTATAGTTGAGGGCGTAAACATGGTGTCGCGTCATACAAAACCTGATGCAAAAAATCCTCAAGGTGGTATTGTGAAAAAAGAAGCCCCAATTCATATTTCAAATTTAATGCTCGTTGAGCCCGGAACCGGAAAACCAACTCGCATTGGACGTAAATTAGATGATAAAGGAAAATTAGTTAGATATTCTAAAAAGTCAGGGGAGGAGATAAAATAATGGATTATAAACCACAATTACAGACAAAATATTACGAGCAAATAGTACCTAATTTGCTTAAAGAGTTTGGGTATAAATCTAAAATGCAAGTACCTAAGATTACTAAAATCGTAATAAATCAAGGAATTGGTAAAGCTGTTGCTGATAAGAAGTTAATTGATAATGCGATTGAGGAAATGACTCTTATAACTGGTCAAAAAGCTGTTCCTACGTATTCTCGGAAAGATATATCAAACTTTAAATTGCGACGTGGTGTTGCAATTGGTGTTCGTGTTACATTGCGAAGAGAAAAAATGTATGAATTTCTTGAGAGATTAATCTCTGCTGCTCTACCTCGTATTCGTGATTTTCAAGGCTTGAATACAAAATTGGACAGAAAAGGTAATTATACATTTGGTATATCGGAGCAAATTATATTTCCTGAAATAGATATTGATAAGATTTCTCAAATATTAGGTATGGATATTACTATTGTAACATCCGCAAAAACTGACGAAGAGGGGCTTTCTTTATTAAAAGAATTTGGTATACCATTTAAAAAATAAGATATATGGCTAAAGAATCAATGAAAGCACGCGAAGTAAAGCGTAAGAAATTAGTTGAAAAATATGCAAAAAAACGAGCAGAATTAAAAGCTAATGGTGATTATGTTGGATTAAGTAAATTACCTAAAAATTCTAACCCAATTCGTTTGCATAACAGATGTAGTATTACGGGAAGACCAAAAGGGTATATCAGACAATTTGGTATTAGTCGTATTCAATTTAGAGAAATGGCTTCGGCAGGATTAATTCCCGGCGTTAAAAAAGCAAGTTGGTAATTATTTATTATATATTAAAAAATTATGACAGATCCAATAGCAGATTTTTTGACAAGAATCAGAAATGCGCAAAAAGCTCGACATAAAGTTGTGGAAATACCTTCGTCTCGTATCAAACAAGAGATGACAAAAGTTTTATTTGATAAAGGGTATATTTTGAGCTTTAAATTTAATGATGATGAAGGTAAGCAAGGTATTATTAAAATTGCTTTAAAATATCATCCAATTTCTAAAGTGCCTGCAATTAAATCATTGCAAAGAATTAGCAAACCCGGTTTACGTAAATATGCGGCAGCTGATGAACTGCCTCGTGTATTAAACGGATTAGGAATTGCAATTTTATCAACAAATAAAGGAGTTATTACCGATAAGGAAGCTCGTAATGAGTATGTTGGTGGTGAAATATTATGTTACGTATATTAAAAAATAAATAAAACATGTCACGTATTGGTAAAGCACCCATAAGTATACCGGATAAGGTTGAAGTAAAATTTAAGGACTCACAGGTTTCTGTGAAAGGTCCTAAAGGTGAGATGGTTCAAGCTATGGAAGAAGGTTTTTCTTTAAAACAAGAGGAGAACATGATTCATATAGACCGACCAACGGAATCTAAAGAACATCGTTCTAAACATGGATTATATCGGTCATTAATCAATAATATGATTATTGGAGTAAGTGACGGATATACTATAGTATTAGAATTTGTGGGTGTTGGATTTAGAGTTGCCGTAAAAGGGCAAAATATTGAAATGTCACTCGGTTTTTCTCATGGTATTCTTTTTCAGTTACCAAAAGAAGTAACTGCTGAAGCTAAATCTGAAAGAGGAACTAATCCTACTTTAACCTTACAATCTAATGATAAACAATTAATTGGTCAGGTTGCTGCGAAAATTAGATCTTTACGTAAACCTGAACCATATAAAGGTAAAGGTATACGATTTAAAGGTGAACAAATTAGACGTAAAGCAGGGAAAGCTGCTGGTAAATAATTTTTAAAATAGGGTAAAATGGCTATCACAAAGTTTAATAGAAGATTACGCATTAAACAACGAGTTCGAAAGATTGTTGAGGGTACAGCTGAGCGTCCGCGGATGTCTGTTTATAGAAGTAATAAGGGTATGTATGTTCAGATGATTGATGATAAAGCTGGTAAAACGCTTGTATCTCTTGCATCTAATAATAAAGAAATTGAACCTTTATGTAAAGGTAAAACGAAAATTGAACAAGCTGCTATTGTTGGTGAAACAATTGCAAAAAAATCAATCGAAAAAGGAATTGAATCGGTTGTGTTCGACAGAAATGGGTATTTATATCACGGAAGAGTTAAATCATTAGCTGATTCTGCTCGTAAAGGTGGCTTAAAATTTTAAACTAATATTATGGCTGAAAAAAGTAATATACGAAAAATTAAAACAACGGACATAGATTTAAAAGATCGTCTTGTTGCTATAAATCGTGTAACTAAAGTTACAAAAGGTGGTAGAACATTCAGATTTTCTGCAATAGTTGTTGTAGGTGATGAAAACGGTATTGTTGGGTATGGACTCGGTAAGGCTGGTGAGGTTACGACTGCAATTGCTAAAGGTGTTGAAGATGCTAAGAAAAATTTAATTAAAGTACCTGTTCTTCATGGAACTGTACCACACTCAATTGAGGTTAAATATAGTGGAGCTAATGTGTTTCTTAAACCTGCTTCTCATGGTACCGGAGTGAAAGCTGGTGGAGCTATGCGTGCTGTGCTTGAAAGTGCCGGTGTAACTGATGTCTTGGCAAAATCAAAAGGTTCTTCTAATCCTCATAATGTGGTTAAAGCTACTTTTAAAGCACTATTGGAAATGAGAGATGCTCTTGTTGTTTCTCAACAACGTGGTGTAGAATTATCGAAAGTTTATAACGGTTAATAAAAACGTAATACAATGTCAAAAATACGTGTAAAATTGGTTAGAAGTCAAATCGGAAGAACAAAAAAACAAAAGCTTACGTTAGAAGCTTTAGGTTTAAAACGTATCGGGTCTTCTGTTGAACATGATTCTTCTAATTCGATTCTTGGAATGATAGATAAAGTAAAACATTTAGTTGTAACCGAAGAAATATAATATTAGAATGGAATTACATACTTTAAAACCTGCAAAAGGTTCAACAAAAAATAGAAAAGTTATTGGTCGTGGTCAAGGTACCGGTCATGGTGGAACGAGTACACGAGGACATAAAGGAGCTAAATCTCGTAGTGGATATTCACGAAAAGTTGGTTTCGAAGGTGGACAAATGCCTTTGCAACGAAGAGTTCCTAAATATGGCTTTAAAAACATTAATCGTGTTGAATATAAAGCTATTAATTTGCGTGATATTCAGGCATTAGTAGATGCTAAAAAGATAACAGATTTTGATATTGATGTTTTTCTTGAAAATGGATTTGCTAATTCAAATGCTAAAATTAAAATTTTAGCTAATGGAGAGTTGACTTCTAAAATTACTGTAAAAGCTCATGCATTTTCGCAAAAAGCAGTAGAACTTATTACTGCTTTAGGTGGCTCTGCTGAAAAAATTTAAGGTTTATGAAATTTATAGAAACACTTAAGAACATATATAAAATTGAAGATTTACGTAATCGGATACTTTATACACTTTTATTAATTTTAATTTATCGCTTAGGATCTTTTGTTGTGTTACCCGGTATAGATCCTAATGGTATCTCAGAATTATCAAAACAAACTGAAGATGGTTTGTTGGGGTTAATTAATATGTTCTCCGGAGGTGCTTTTGGTAATGCCTCAGTCTTTGCTTTAGGTATTATGCCTTACATCTCTGCATCTATTGTTATTCAATTGATGGGTGTAGCTATTCCTTATTTCCAACGTTTACAAAAAGAAGGAGAAAGTGGTCGTAAAAAAATTACACAAATAACTCGTTATTTAACTATTTTTATTACTGCAGCTCAAGCTCCGGGATATATAACGAATCTTAAATATCAAATTCCTAATGCTATTATTAATGATACCGGGTTTTTCTGGTTTTCTTCTATATTAATACTAATCGCCGGAACTATGTTTGTTATGTGGCTCGGTGAACGTATTACTGATAGAGGTATTGGAAATGGTATATCATTAATAATTATGATAGGTATTATTGCTCAATTTCCGGCATCATTAGCACAAGAGTTCGGTTTTAGAATTGAATCGGGCGGTATTATTATGTTTTTGGTAGAATTATTAATGTTGTTGGCAATCATTACAATGTCAATTCTACTTGTTCAAGGTACTCGAAGAATACCGGTGCAATATGCCAAACGAGTGGTTGGTAATAAACAATATGGTGGTGTACGTCAGTATTTACCCTTAAAAGTTAATGCAGCCGGTGTTATGCCGATTATCTTTGCTCAGGCTTTAATGTTTATCCCTATTACTTTTGCCGGGTTTTCAAGCTCCGATGATGTGTCTCCGTTTGTATCAGCTTTTTCTGATTATACCGGATTTTGGTATAATTTTGTTTATGCGGTAATGATTATACTGTTTACGTATTTTTATACTGCAATTACAATGAATCCTCAACAAATTTCTGAAGAATTAAAACGAAATGGAGGATTTATTCCCGGAGTTAAACCAGGAAAAAGAACCGCAGACTTTATTGATAATGTAATATCTCGAATAACATTGCCGGGATCTATATTTTTAGCCTTTGTTGCGGTATTACCGGCAGTTGCTATTTTGTTGGATGTAAGTGCGGGTTTTGCCCAGTTTTATGGTGGTACATCATTATTAATTATCGTTGGAGTTGTTTTAGATACTTTACAACAAATCGAAAGTCATTTGTTAAATCGACATTATGATGGTTTAATGAAAACGGGTAGAATTAAAGGTAGAAATTCTAATAGTGCAATTCAAACTGGTGGTAGTGCACTTTAATAATTTTTAATATTTGTATGGCTAAACAACAATCTATAGAACAAGATGGAACTATTGTCGAAGCATTGTCAAATGCAATGTTTCGAGTTGAGTTAAATAATGGACACGTTATAACGGCTCATATTTCCGGAAAAATGAGAATGCATTACATTAAAATTTTACCCGGCGATAAAGTTAAGGTAGAAATGTCAATGTATGATTTAACTAAAGGAAGAATTACATTCCGATATAAATAAAAAAATTAATACAATGAAAGTAAGAGCGTCAGTTAAAAAAAGAAGTAGCGACTGCAAAATTGTTCGCAGAAAAGGAAGAATTTATGTTATTAACAAAAAAAATCCAAAATTTAAACAAAGACAAGGATAATTTTTATAATTTTGCACCAATTTTCAAATAAGTAATTATGGCAAGAATATCAGGTATTGATTTACCGAAAAATAAGAGAGGCGAAATAGCATTAACCTATATATTTGGTATAGGAAAAACAACAGCTAATAAAATTCTAGTTAATGCCGGAGTAGATAAAAATATCAAGGTGAAAGACTGGAATGATGAACAGATTACTGCAATTCGTAGTATTATTACCGAAGAAATAAAGGTAGAAGGTGAACTTCGTTCGGAAATTCAATTGAACATTAAACGATTAATGGATATTGGATCGTATAGAGGTATTCGTCATAGATTAGGATTACCGGTTAATGGTCAATCAACTAAGAATAATGCCCGTACACGTAAGGGTAAGAAAAAGACAATTGCAAACAAGAAAAAAGCTACTAAATAATAAATAACTATGGCTAAAAAAACAAAGTCAGCAAAAAAAATCGTAAAAGTTGAAGCTGTTGGACAAGTGCATATTCACGCTTCTTTTAACAATATTATTGTAACGATTACAAATTCTGAGGGGCAAGTTATTTCTTGGTCATCTTCAGGAAAAAAAGGTTTTAGAGGTTCTAAAAAGAACACTCCGTATGCAGCACAAATGGCAGCTACTGATTGTGCAAAAGAAGCACATGATTTGGGCTTACGTAAAGTGAAAGTGTATGTGAAAGGACCCGGAACCGGTAGAGAATCGGCGATTCGTACAATTCATAATTCTGGTATAGAGGTTACGGAAATAATTGATGTAACTCCACTACCACACAATGGTTGTAGACCACCAAAAAGAAGAAGAGTTTAATAATTTTATAGTATTAGAATAGATGGCTAGATATACAGGACCAACTACAAAAATTGCAAGAAAATTCGGAGAGGCTATTTATGGTCCCGATAAAACGTTGCAGAAAAAAAATTATGCACCCGGTCAACACGGACCTTCAAAGCGTAGAGGTAAAAAATCTGTTTTTGGAACACAGCTGCTTGAAAAACAAAAAGCAAAATACACATATGGTGTTCTTGAAAAACAATTTTCTAATCTCTTTCATGAGGCTAATAGAAGACCAGGTATTACGGGTGAGATTTTATTACAGTTGTTAGAACAAAGATTAGATAACGTTGTGTATCGTATGGGAATTGCTCCTACTCGTAAAGCTGCCCGTCAATTAGTTGTTCACCGTCATATTACTGTTAATAATGATGTAACTAATGTGCCATCTTGTATGGTAAAACCGGGTGATGTTATCAGTGTACGAGAACGATCAAAATCTTTAGAGGCTATATCTGATTCTTTAAGTACAAACTCGGTAAGTAAATATTCTTGGGTTGAATTTGATAAAGCTCAAATGTCAGGTAAATTTATTTCTGTACCGGATCGTTCTGAAATTCCTGAAAATATTAAAGAACAATTAATCGTAGAATTATATTCTAAATAATAATAATAGTAAGACTTTTGTCTATGGCAATATTAGCATTTCAAAAACCCGATAAGGTTATAATGCTTGAATCGGATGATAATTTAGGAAATTTTGAGTTCCGTCCTCTCGAACCCGGGTATGGTATAACTGTTGGAAACGCTATACGAAGAGTGTTGCTTTCATCTTTGGAAGGCTATGCTGTAACGAATATTAAGATTGATGGCGTTGATCATGAATTCACTGCGATTAAGGGCGTTGTTGAAGACGTTACTGAAATTATTTTGAATATTAAACAAATGCGTTTTAAACGTGTTAGTTCTGAACCTGTTCAGTCTGAAAAAGTAAGTCTTACTATAGCTGGCAAAGAAACTCTTACTGCAGGTGAATTAAATGCACATTTAACCAATTTTCAAGTGTTAAATACTGATCTGGTTCTTTGTAATATGGCAAGTTCAGTTAAGTTAACTATTGATTTTTGGATAGGAAAAGGTCGTGGGTATGTAATTGCTGACGATAATAAAATTCTTGATGCTGAATTTGGGGTAATTCCAGTAGATTCAATTTTTACTCCGGTAAAAAACGTGAAATATATAGTTGAGAATTACCGCGTAGAACAAAAAACGGATTTTGAAAAGTTAACTCTTGAAATTAAAACGGATGGTTCTATTCATCCAAAAGATGCTCTCAAAGAGGCTGCTAAAATTTTAATTCAGCATTTTATGTTATTTTCCGATGAGAAAATCACTCTTGATACTGAAGATAAATTCGGAAATGAGGAGTTTGATGAAGAAGTTCTTCATATGCGTCAGCTTCTTAAATCTAAATTAGTTGACATGGATTTATCCGTGAGAGCTTTAAATTGTCTTAAAGCAGCCGATGTTGAAACACTTGGTGAATTAGTGCAATTTAATAAAAATGATTTGTTGAAATTTAGAAACTTCGGTAAAAAATCCCTAACTGAGTTAGATGAACTTTTAGCTGGTCTTAATCTTACTTTTGGTATGGATATCAGTAAATATAAATTAGATAAAGAATAATCGAGATACAATGAGACACGGAAAGAAATTCAATCATTTAAGCAGAACTCATGAGCATAGAAAAGCTATGCTTTCGAATATGGCTACGTCTCTTATTATGAATAAGAGAATTAAAACAACAGTTGCTAAAGCGAAAGCTTTACAAAAGTATATAGACCCGTTATTGACAAAATCAAAATCGGATACTACTCAGTCACGACGTATAGTTTTTAAATATTTGCAAGATAAATATGCGGTAACTGAATTGTTTCGTGAGGTGTCAACTAAAATTTCGGATAGACCGGGGGGGTATACCCGAATCATTAAACTCGGACAACGATTTGGTGATGCGGCTGAAATGTGTTATATTGAATTAGTTGATTATAATGAAAATTTATTGACAACTAAAAAATCTACAACTAAGAAGTCAACGGTTCGTCGCGGTAGAAGAAAATCAACTTCTAAAGCAACTGATGCAACTGTAATTGCTGATTCTCAATCTTCAACTGACGCTTCTGAAAAAGTTTCTGATGAGAATGTAAAAGTTGATATGGTAAACGATGAAACTGTTTCTTCGAAGCAGGAAGAAGGAACAGATACAAAAGTTGAGCCTAAATCTCAAACTGATTCACAAAAGTCTTCTGAAAAAGAGGATGCTTCTGAAAAGTCTGATAAATCTAAAGATGCAAGTGCAGATGAAACAAAGTAGTATATCTCTATATTTAAGTGAATAAAAAATTTTGAAAATAAGGATAAGGTTTTTAACTTTATCCTTTTTTTATGTAAAGTAAAAACTAGTTTTTAATTATTAATTAATGTATAATTTTATGGGACAAATTGTTAATGTTCATGCTCGCGAAATTATTGACTCTCGCGGAAATCCAACAGTTGAATGTGAAGTAACTCTAGCTTCCGGTATTATTGGTAGAGCTTCGGTTCCTTCAGGAGCCTCTACGGGTGAAAATGAGGCACTTGAGTTGCGTGATGGAGATAAATCACGATATCTTGGTAAAGGTGTTTTAAAAGCTGTTGATAATGTAAATAATGTAATAGCTAAAGAATTAATTGGTATGAGTGCCTTTGATCAGGTTGCTGTTGATACTAAAATGCTTCAATTAGATGGCACAAAAACTAAAAGTAATTTGGGTGCAAATGCTATGTTAGGTGTGTCTCTTGCTGTTGCAAAAGCTGCTGCTGAATATCATGGATTACCACTTTATAAATATTTAGGTGGGGTAAATGCTAAAACATTGCCGGTTCCTATGATGAATATTATTAATGGTGGATCGCACTCTGATGCTCCTATTGCTTTTCAAGAATTTATGATTCGCCCGGTAGGTGCTTGCTGTTTTAAAGAAGGCTTGCGTATGGGTGCTGAAGTTTTCCATGCTTTAAAAGCTATTCTTCACGATAAAGGTCTAAGCACTGCTGTTGGTGATGAGGGTGGTTTTGCTCCTAACTTGTCAGGCGGTACTGAAGAGGCATTGGATTCTATTATTGCTGCAATTAAAAAAGCTGGCTATGAACCGGGAAAAGATGTTACAATTGCTTTAGATTGTGCAGCTTCTGAATTTTTTGAGAATGGGGTGTATGATTATTCTCTTTTTGAAGGACCTAACGGGAAAAAACGTAATTCTCAGGAACAAGCTGATTATTTAGAAGAGTTAATTACTAAATATCCTATCGATTCTATCGAGGATGGCTGTGATGAAAATGACTGGGATGGATGGAAGGTTATCAATGATCGTATTGGTAGCAAATGTCAGTTAGTTGGAGATGATTTGTTTGTAACTAATGTAGAGTTTCTTAAAAAAGGGATTGAGTTGAATTGTGCTAATTCAATATTGATTAAAGTTAATCAAATTGGTACCCTAACTGAGACTATAGATGCTATTGAAATGGCACACAGAGCCGGATTTACATCTGTCACTTCGCACCGTTCAGGCGAAACTGAAGATTCAACTATTGCTGATATTGCTGTTGCTACGAATTCTGGTCAAATTAAAACAGGTTCAATGAGCCGTTCGGATCGTATGGCTAAATATAATCAATTGTTACGTATTGAAGAGGAACTTGGAGATGCTGCAATTTATGGTTACAAAAAAGTAAAATAATTTTTTGTATATAAAGTAATAAAAAAACATTTGAGTAATCAGATGTTTTTTTTGCTTAAAATTTGAATTATGAACATATGTTCATTATATTTGCAACGATAAATATGTTATTATGGTACGACCTAAAAGAAACAGACGTATAAGTTTAGCTCCTAAAATTAAAGGAATAAGACCTGTAGATAGCGATACAGTTCAATCTATGAGTCTCGATTTAGAGGAGTATGAGTCTCTACGTTTATGTGATTATGAATTGCTTAATCAAGTAGATGCGGCACATATTATGAATGTGTCTCGTCCTACTTTTTCACGAATATATGAAAGTGCTCGTCGAAAGGTTGCGAGGGCTTTTGTTGAAGGGCAAATTCTTATGTTTGAGGGAGGAAAAGTGTATTTTGACAGTTCTTGGTTTTTTTGTGATGATTGCGGCGTGTGGTTTAATTCTTTTGATGAGCATGCTCACAACCTTTCATGTCCGTTGTGTAAATCAGGTGTAGTTGAGCAATTTTCTCAAGAGTGTCAAGAACAGGATTTTGAAATTGCGATGTGCCCTTCCTGTCAAAAACGTAAACGGATGCATAAAGGAAAAAAATGGGATTTAGTATGCCCTGATTGTAATGAATTATTAACAGTTAAATAAATATAAAAATATGCGAATTGCAATAGCTTCAGCAGGTGATACTTTAGATTCTCAAATCGATACACGATTTGGGCGATGTTCTCATTTTGCGTTTTATGATACAGAAACCAAGAATGTTGAGTTTCTTGAAAATGAACAAAAAAAATCTGTTCAAGGTGCAGGTCCGGCAACGGTTCAATTTGTTGCATCACACAATGCCGAAAAGATAGTTTCTGGTGAGTTTGGTCAAAAAGTGAAAACTTTATGTGATCAGTTGCAAATACAATTAATAATTGTTTCTGATACAAATAAAACAGTTCAGGATATTATACATTCAATAAAATAATCATCAGTATGAATAATGAGATAATAGAAGCTTGGAAAAATAAGGAGGATGCGGTTGTGTTTACGACTGTTGATGCTCATAATATGCCTAATTCAGTATATGTAACTTGTGTTGCTATTTCTGATTCAAATACTATTGTTGTGGCTGATAATTATTTCTCTAAAACGAAACAAAATTGTAATAATGGTTCTTTGGCTTCAATCCTTTTTATTACTAAGGATGGAGTTTCATATCAGATAAAAGGTACTATCTCATATCATATTCGTGGAGATATGTATGATTTTATGAAGTCATGGAATCCGGAAAAACATCCCGGAAATGCTGCGGTGGAAATTATTCCAACTGAGATATATTCGGGGGCACGTAAAATATTTTAAATTTTAATAGATATGCCAAATTTAGATGGAACAGGACCTGAAAAAAAAGGGACGCAAACCGGAAGAGCTTTAGGGACATGTAATGAATCGGTATTGAAAAATACTGATTTAGGTAAAGGACAAGGCAAACGTCGAAAAGCCGGTGGTGGAGAAGGGCTAGGTAAACGTTTGCAAAGTGGTTTTAATAATTAATATTAAAAAGGAGGTTAAAATGCCAAATTTAAACAGAAAAGGACCTGAAAATGAAGGTCCATTGACAGGTAGAAAATTGGGTCGTTGTAATCCTGATAATAAAGGGAAAACTGATGATCAAATTTATGAATTTCAGGATGATTCATACCCTGGCAGAGGTCAAGGCTTAGGCAGAGGTCTCGGTCGCAGGGGGCAAGAACAAGGGCGTGGTCGCGGTGCAGGTCGCGGTGCAGGTCGTGGATATGGAAGAAATGTATAATTGTATATTTTTGATGTATGATTATATTCAGTATTTGAAATAATATACAAGGGCATGCAGTGTGTTTTATTATTATGTAATATAAAACTTGTTTTTTTGTTTTTTTTTGCATGCCCTTTTTTTTAGAGAAAATAATTAACTAATTAACTAAATATATGAAAAAGAAAATAGCGATTCCGCTTGAGTCTGATAAGGTTTGTCTTCATTTTGGGCATTGTGAAACTTTTGCAATTGTGCAGGTCGATAATAATGTGATTGTGTCTGATGAACGATTGGTGCCACCGTCTCATGAACCCGGATTGTATCCTAAATGGTTGGCTGAACAAGGTGTGACGGATGTGTTGGCGGCAGGTATTGGACAAAAAGCAGTAGCTCTATTTGATCAACAGGGAATATGTGTTCATATTGGCGTTGAACAAAAAGAAGTACAAGAAATAGTAAAGGATTTTTTAAATAATTCTTTAGAGGTAAGTGGAAATGCATGTAATCATTAATATGTATGAGTGGAGTTAAATCTGATTATCGGTGTTTTTTTTGTTTTACCCGTGCGTATGAACGATTGTTGGAAAAAGAACAGTTAACTCAAAAACAAAAAAGTGAGTTTGTGCATAAAATGGTTCAACGGTATCAAGAAGTTTTGCACGACTTTTCTGCACCTTCGTATTCTCGTGATTTGAGAAATATTTTTCAAACATATTCTCCTTCTCAGGATTTATATAAGGAGGAAAAGAAAGTGAGCAACGATTTAGCTCTTGGTATGTATCTTGATTTGAAACAATTAGTTGCCGATTCTGAAAAACCCTTGGAGATAGCTTTACGGTTAGCTTTGGCAGGTAATGTTATCGATTTTGGAGTTCATGCTGAATATGATTTAGAACACACTATTGAATCGGTTTTGAAGACTCCGCTAGCTATTGATAATATGGCTGAATTGTTTGAGCGAATTAATCGGGCTGATACAGTTTTATATCTCGGAGATAATTCAGGGGAAATAGTTTTAGATAAATTGTTTATTGAAACAATCAATCATCCTAATGTGTATTTTGCTGTTCGTGGTGCTCCTGTATTAAATGATGTGACTGTTTTCGATGCCAAATATGTTGGTATTGATTCTGTCGCTCATGTTATTTCAAATGGTGGTGATGTGCCATCTACTGTATTGGATTTGGCATCGCCTGAATTCATTGAGCTTTTTGAACGTGCCGACCTTATAATTTCCAAAGGACAGGGAAATTTAGAAGGATTGATAGATATGGCGATTGATAAAATTTTCTTTTTGTCTATGATAAAATGCGATGTGGTAGCTGAAGCGGTGGGTGTTCCTAAGGGAAGTTTTGTGGTAATGAAACAATAATCTATTTTTTATGAAAATTGCTATTGCAAGTGGTAAAGGTGGGACGGGTAAAACATTTGTTTCTACTAATTTATACAAAACAGCGGTGAAGTATAATATTTCCGTTGATTTGGTAGATTGTGATGCTGAGGAACCGAATGTGTCTCAGTTTTTGAATACTTCTTCTGTTGTATCGCAAGAACAAGTGTTTCAGCATATTCCTGTTATTGATACGAATGCATGCTCTTTTTGCGGTAAATGTTATGAGTATTGTAATTATAATGCTATACTGTTTATACTTGAAAAGAACTTTATTAGTGTTGTTGATGAATTATGTCATGATTGTGGGGCTTGTGTTGCTGCCTGTAATTATGGTGCGATAACAGAAAAAGAGAAATCTTTGGGAGTTATATCTGATTTTGAAAATAACAATGGGAAGATTATTGAAGGACGTGCTGATGTGGGTGTTTATTCGCCGGTTCCTATTATAAAAAAAGCTATTCGAAAAACTCAACATGATACGTTGGTGCTGATGGATTCTCCACCGGGAATTTCGTGTCCGTTTGTGGCTACTGTTGCTCAGGCTGATTATGTTTTACTTGTTACCGAACCAACACCATTCGGATTGAATGATTTGAAATTATCCGTAGAAACTCTTCAGGAGTTACATAAGCCTTATGGGGTTATTATTAACAGAGCTGGTTTGGGTAATAATGAAATATATGATTGGTTGCATTCTCAGAATATTGAAATAAAAATGGAAATACCTTTTGACAAAGAAATTGCTCGAACGTATTCTGAAGGAAATATTTTGGTTGATGTCGATTCAGGGTATCTAAAAAAGTTCTATAATTTATTACAATCATTTGATATATAATGGAAATAGCTGTTTTAAGTGGAAAAGGAGGAACGGGAAAAACGAGTGTGAGTGCTGCTTTGGCTGATTTATCTCACGATATTGTTGTGGTTGATAGTGATGTTGATGCTGCTAATTTGTATTTAGTCTTAAATCCAGATGATTATAAAGAGGAAAAATACATTTCCGGTCATACTGCGGTAATTGATTATGGCAAATGTACGCAGTGCGGGATTTGTGAAGCACATTGTCGGTTCGATGCAATTCATACGATTGATGGTGTTGTTACCATAGATGAAGTGTCGTGTGATGGTTGTAAATTGTGTTCGCGAGTTTGTCCGCAAGAGGCTATAGCAATGATTCCGAGTGATAAGAGTCGGTGGTATGTCGGTACTATTAATTCAGGAAAAATGGTTCATGCACGCTTGGCTCCCGGAGAGGAGAATTCGGGTAAGTTAGTTCAGGAAATACGTGATTATGCAAAAAAACTTTCACAACATGAAAAAAGTTCACTAATTCTTATTGATGGCCCTCCGGGAACAGGATGTCCGGTTATTTCTGCAATCACGGGAGTCGATAGAATTTTAATTGTAACGGAACCATCAAAATCAGCATTTCATGATTTGATTCGTGCATGGGAATTAACTAAGCATTTCAATATACCTGCGTATGTTTTAATAAATAAATATGATTTGAATTATGAAATTTCTGATGAAATTGAAGATTGGTGTAACCAATATTTGGTTCAACTTGTCGGGAGAATTCCTTTTCATGAAGATATTGTGCATGCTATGATTGCTTGTAAATCTATTGTCACGTATAAACCGGATTCTGAGATTAGTCAAATAATGAAAAACGTACATAATCAATTATTTAATGAATAATAGTTTATTACATATTGGCTTGCAGGTTTCAGAGAAGGATATTGTGCCTTTTTATGAATTAGTTTTGCAGGGATACAATAATCGATCTTTTGTGTTGCCTAAGAATCAGTGTGAGGAAATTTTCTCTATATCTCAGGATACCAAAATTATCTATATGATGTATGATGGTTTTGAATTGGAGTTGTTCGTGTATGAGCATATTCAGGATAAATCGTTTAACCCAAGTTGTTAGTTAAAAAACATAACTATCACAATATGAGAGTAGAGCG
>CAZLCY010000025.1:0-18877 GCA_964558075.1 uncultured Bacteroidales bacterium | reverse complement strand
AAAAAATAATTATTGAAATACTATAAAAATAAAAAATTGTTAGCTATTTTTGTAACAGAAAATCAAATTCATTTTTCATGAAAAAAATACTCTCGGTTTCCATTTTTTTACTTGTTTTTACAACACTTTTTTCTCAAAAGCTTAGTCGTGAAGAATACATATCTCAGTACGCACCACTTGCAGTAGAAGAGATGGGTCGAACAGGCGTTCCTGCGAGTATAACACTTGCACAGGCATGTATAGAATCGGCAAACGGAAACAGCGATTTATCAGTTGCTGCCAACAATCATTTTGGCATAAAATGCCATAGTTCATGGAAAGGCAAAAAAATATACCACGACGATGACACGAAACAAGAATGCTTTCGTGTATATAGTTCAGTGTACGAATCATATAAAGACCACTCAGATTTTTTAGTAAACGGTCAACGCTATTCATTTTTGTTTGACCTGAATCCTACCGACTATAAGGGCTGGGCAAAAGGACTCAAAAAAGCAGGCTATGCCACAAATCCGGAATATGCACATATGCTTATTCGCATTATTGAAGAATTTGAATTATACAAATATGATAATCCTGAAAAATATGCGGTAGATCTTGCGGAACAAAAAGAAGAAAAATCTATTTTGTCCGATGTATTCGATTTTTCGCGTAAACCTCTTAAAAAAGCACCTGCTCCAACAGTTGAAACTCCTGATTTAAGTAAATTAGCACCAAGCGAAAATCGATACAACAAAAGTATTTATAAACAAAACAAAACAGAATTTGTATTTATTCAAGACGGTGAGACCGTTTTTACTATTTCGCAAAAATTCGGCATTCCTGTTTGGAAATTGTATTACA
The DNA here is from genome assembly GCA_964558075.1 of uncultured Bacteroidales bacterium. Classification (GTDB taxonomy): domain Bacteria; phylum Bacteroidota; class Bacteroidia; order Bacteroidales; family UBA1715; genus JAQICB01. Next base: position 18,034 of record CAZLCY010000025.1, on the reverse strand, counting down.
TGAATGATTTAAAAACCGGGCAATCCGTTAAAGACGGCGACATTCTCTATCTTGAAAAAAAGCAACAACAGGCAGAAAAACCTTATTATACGCATACGATTCAAAAAGGAGAAACAATCCGTTCTATTTCTCAATTATATGGCGTTCGGGCAAAAAGTATTGCAAAAATGAACCGTCGTGATATAGACGATGATATACCGGAAGGTACTCATATTTATTTGCGAAAAAATTTAATTATGTTTGAATAATAATTTGCTTACAGAAATTTATATTCAAACCAATAAACATTATATCTTTGTACCATAAAAAATACTTAATTCATGAGTGGAAATAAACAAATCAAATCAGCATTAATTTCAGTTTTTCATAAAGAACATTTAGACGAAATTGTTTCGTTACTTAACAAACAAGGCGTTGACCTCTATTCGACCGGAGGCACTCAAACTTTTCTGGAGTCTCAGGGTTGTAAGGTTACGGCGGTTGAAGATATTACCTCCTACCCATCAATACTGGGCGGACGAGTAAAAACACTTCACCCTAAAGTTTTCGGCGGCATTCTTTCTCGTCGCGACAACGAAAGCGATAAAAATCAGATGAATGAATATGAAATTCCTGAAATAGATTTAGTTATTGTTGATTTATATCCATTCGAAGAAACAGTTGTTTCGGGAGCTTCCGAACAAGATATTATTGAGAAAATTGACATAGGCGGTATCTCATTAATACGTGCAGCAGCAAAAAACTTTAAAGATGTAGTTATAGTTTCGTCGCAAAAACAATACAAAAAATTACTGTCGCTATTACAAGAAAAAAATGGTGAAACATCTATTGAAGACCGTAAAGAATTTGCACGAGAAGCTTTTAATGTATCATCGCATTACGATTCTGCAATTTTTAATTATTTTGCAGGCGATGATGTTGCATCAGAAAAAATAAGCTTAACAGACGGTACTGTTTTGCGATACGGAGAAAACCCGCATCAAAAAGCAACAAATTATGTCTACAACAACACAAAACAAGCGGTAACCTTGGCTCAATCTCGTGTTTTGCAAGGCAAGCAATTATCTTACAACAATATGCTCGATGCCGATGCTGCGTGGAAAGCTGCCAGTGATGCATTTCATTCTGTGTCGGGAATTCAAAACAAAACAGCTGTTGCCGTAGTAAAACATTTAAACCCATGTGGTCTTGCCGTTTCGGACTCTCCGATGAAATCATTGGAATTGGCATGGGCAGGCGATCCGGTAAGTGCTTTTGGCGGCATTTTATGTTTTACCGCAGAAGTTGATGGTGCGATTGCTGAATGGTTATCAAAAAAATTCATAGAAATAATTATTGCACCTTCTTATTCACAAGAAGCTCAGGAAATTTTTGCTAAGAAGAAAAACCTTCGTGTTCTTGAAACACCTATAAAACCGGAATTTACCGGAGAAAAAATGTACCGCTCAATTAACGGAGCAATATTGGTTCAGGACGAAGATGAAGGACTTGACACAGAATACAAAGCAGTAACAAAAAAACAATTTACCGAAACACAACTTGATTTAGCAAAATTCGGCACACAAGCATGTAAATATTTAAAAAGTAATTCTATTGCTCTTGTATCTGAAAATGCAGACGGCTCATATTGGCTAACCGGTGCCGGAATGGGGCAACCAAACAGACTCGATAGTTTGCGATGGCTAACTATTCCTCGATTTAACCAAAAAGAAGGGGTAAACTTACAAAACGCAGTATTAATTTCTGATGCATTTTTTCCGTTCAGAGACAGTGTAGAAGTTGCTCACGAATATGGCATTTCGTACATTGTACAACCGGGAGGAAGTATTCGCGACGAAGAAGTTATCGAAGCATGCGATGAATTTGACATTGCAATGGTATTTACCGGACGAAGACATTTTAAACATTAATCATATATAACTAAAACGAATGGGATTATTTTCTTTTCTTTCACAAGAAATAGCTATTGACCTCGGAACAGCAAACACAATTATTATTCATAATGATAAAATTGTGGTTGACGAACCAAGTATTATAGCTGTTGACACACATAGCAACAAACCGGTTGCAATTGGACATAAAGCTCGCCAAATGCAAGGAAAAACGCATCAAAATATCACCGTAATCCGTCCGATGAAAGATGGTGTGATTGCTGATTTTAATGCAGCAGAACTCATGATTAGAGGTTTTATAAATATGATGGATAAAAAATCTCATTTTGTATCTCCCTCATTACGAGTTGTGATATGTATTCCATCGGGTTGTACGGAAGTTGAATTACGTGCAGTTCGCGACTCTGCCGAAAATGCAGGTGCTCGAGAGGTCTATATGCTTCACGAACCAATGGCAGCAGCAATAGGAATGGGACTGGATGTTGAAGCAGCTGAAGGGAACATGGTTGTTGATATAGGTGGTGGAACTACCGAAATTGCGGTTATAGCACTTGGGGGAATTGTGTGTGATAAATCAATACGCACAGCAGGCGACAATTTTACTGCTGATATTCAGGAATATATGCGATACCAACACAATATTAAAATTGGTGAGCGTACAGCAGAAGACATTAAAATAAATGTTGGAGCTGCCCTTCCCGATTTGGATGACCCACCGGCTGATTATATTGTAAGAGGACCGCATCAAATGTCTTCATTACCAATAGAAATTCCGGTATCGTATCAAGAAATTGCATACTGTTTAGATAAATCTATAACCAAAATCGAAGCAGCTATTTTAGCAGCACTCGAACAAACACCACCGGAATTATATTCAGATGTTTACCAAAAAGGTATTTATTTGGCCGGAGGAGGAGCTCTGTTGCGGGGACTTGCTCAACGACTCGAAGCGAAACACAAAATACCGTTTCATGTTGCCGAAGAACCACTACACTCAGTTGTGAGGGGCACCGGGATAGCCTTAAAAAATATCGACAATTTTCAGTTTTTAATTAGATAACAAAAAAACCTGCTTTGTCAGGTTTTTTTTTGAATTATACCGAAAATGAGGAATTTAATCGTTTTTATTTTACGAAATCACTTTTTCCTGTTATTTCTTTTTTTTGAAATAATTGCAATACAACTTATGGTTAAATATAATGAACCTCAACGCTCTCAATTTGAAATATTCTCTCATACATTTTTTTCACATATTCACTCCGTTCACAATTCGGTAACGCAGTATTTTAACTTAAAACAAATAAATGAAGATTTAGCTCTAGAAAATGCAACATTGCGAAAAAAACTACCTTCTTCTCATTTCTCAGAATCTATTGAACCACAAACAGTAAAAGATAGTTTACACAGCCAACAATATCTTTTTATTCCGGCTCAGGTTATTAATAATACTATTTCAAAGCCTCACAACTTCATTATTATCAACAAAGGAAGACGACACGGAATTCAAAAAAATATGGGAGTTATCGGTCCGAATGGAATAATTGGTGTGGTAGTTGCAACTTCGCAGAATTTCTCAAAAATCCTATCTCTACTAAGTCCCAACCTTAATATAAGTGCTCAATTACAACACAGCAACTTTTATGGTTCAGTTCATTGGGATGGGGCAAACTATCGTCAAGCTTTATTTACCGAAATTCCGGCACATGCATATGTTTCTGAAGGAGATACCGTTGTAAGTAATACCTATTCAAACATGTACCCTTCGGGTATACCTATTGGAGTGGTTTCGTCTGTATCTAAAACAAAATATGATAATTTTTATGATATAAAAATTATATTATCGACTGATTTTAAAAATATTGAACATGTATATGTTGTTCAAGATTTATATAAATCGGAACGAGAATTACTCGAATCAAGACAACAATAAATAATATGATACAAATTTTTCAAAGTACCATTTTTCGATTTATAAGTATTATTTTACTTCAAATACTATTGTTCAATAATATTATTTTATTCAACAATACCATTCCATACATATACATATTATTTATTTTAATTCTTCCATTTGAAATAAACAAGGTTTTGCTCCTCTGCATAGGTTTTATCACAGGGCTCCTAATAGACTATTCATTCGTTTCATATGGCGTACACACCGGAGCAACAGTATTAATTGCATTTTTACGTCCGGCTATTCTTCAATATATTGAACCCCGAGGAGGATATCTTCCAAACACACAACCACTTCTCAAATATTATGGCTTAAAATGGTTTTTTAAATACGCACTATCAATTGTTATGACACATCATTTTATGTTATTTTTCTTCTATACTTTTTCCTTCGAAGCATTTGATGTTTTTCTGTTTCGTATGATTATTAATTCCGCCATCACCCTGTTTTTAATTATTTTAAGTCAATATTTCATTTTCCGTACATAAGATGGATGTATCGTATCGAAAATATATAATTATTATCATTTTTTCTCTCGTGAGCATAATATATATTGCGAGATTTTTTTACATTCAGGTAATTGATACCTCATATCAGCTTAATGCAACAAACAACTCACAACGATTTATAGTTGAACATCCGGCACGAGGATTAATTTATGACCGTTACGGAAAACTCATTGTTGCCAACGAAGCCGCATATGATTTAATGGTAGTAACGGGTCAGGTTTCACATCTTGACACAGCAGCCCTTGTTAAATTATTAGAAATAGATAAAAAAACCTTTGTTTCCCGATTATCAAAAGCATCGAACAATCGGTACAAACCAGAAGCGATAGTGAACCAAATTAGTGCACAAACCTATATTAATTTACAAGAAAACTTACATCGCTTTCCTGGTTTCTACATGCAAATACGCAGCGTCCGAAAATATCCGTACAAATCGGCCGGAATTCTATTGGGGTACATTCGCGAAGTAGACAAAAAAGATATAGAAAAGGACTCATACTACAAACAACGAGACTATATAGGAAAAAGAGGAATCGAAGAAATGTACGAAAAACATTTACGCGGATTCAAAGGAGGCTCTTATCAGGTTGTTGACGTGCATGGACAAGTAAAAGGAAAACTTAAAGACGGAAAATACGACAGACCATCAATTCTGGGAAAAAGCATAACAACCACTTTAGATATAGATTTACAGAACTACGGAGAAAAACTCATGAAAAACAAAATTGGGAGTATTGTAGCCATTCAACCCTCAACCGGTGAAATACTTGCACTTATTTCAAGTCCGAGTTTCGACCCAAACATGTTGGTAGGAAGAGGATTATCACCAAATTACAACAAACTCAAGTCCGACACTTTATTCCCTTTATTTAATCGAGCAATACAGGGAGACCGATATCCGCCGGGGTCAACATTTAAAGTCTTAAACGCACTGATTGCACTTCAAGAAAAAACAATAACACCACAATACAAAGTGAGGTGCAATATGGGATATAATGCCGGCAGGCTTCATGTCGACTGCCACGACCACCCATCACCGGTCGAATTAACACAATCTATTCAAATGTCATGCAACTCATACTACTGCACCATTTTTAGAGGACTACTCGACGATTCTAAATACGAAAATGTAACCGAAGCATATAAAATATGGCGAAAACATACAAGCTCATTTGGTTTGGGCTCCCGACTAGGAATTGATCTCTTTGGAGAACAACCGGGTTTCATTCCTCAGCCGAGCTATTACGACCGCTATTATGGAGAACATAAATGGAAATCATTAACAATTGTGTCCTTAGCTATTGGGCAAGGAGAAATAAGCATGACCCCGCTTCAATTAGCAAACTTTTCAGCAGCCATAGCAAACAGAGGTTTTTTTTACACACCTCATCTTATTAAAACATTGCAAGACACAATTATTGACAAACGATATCGCACACGACATAACACCACTATAGCAGCCGAAAATTATGAACCGGTAATTGAAGGAATGTACAAGGTTGTGCATGGCGGAAAGGGTGCAACTGCACGATATATTGCAATACCGGATATAGAAATGTGCGGAAAAACAGGCACAGCACAAAATCCACACGGAGAAAATCACTCTATTTTTACTGCATTTGCTCCCAAAGAAAACCCCGAAATTGCAATTGCAGTATATGTAGAAAATGCCGGATACGGAAGTACTTGGGCTGCACCTATTGCCAGCTTAATGATTGAGAAATATTTAACCGATACAATTCATCCCTCACGGATATGGATAGAAAACAGAATGCTCCAATCAAATTTATTAGAAAAAGATGAAGATACAAACTAAACAATTTAACATCATAAATGTTTTTCGAAGAATAGACGGACTTACTGTGCTATTGTATCTGATATTAGTGCTAATGGGTTGGTTTAATATTTACGCTGCGGTATTGAATGAAAATTCAACCGGAATATTTGATATTACGTACAAATACGGCAAACAAATGATTTGGATTATTGCAGCAATCATTATTGCAGTAAGTCTCATCATTATCGACAGTAAGTTTTATTCTATTCTAGCCTACCCCTCCTATATTTTTATGCTCCTCATACTTTTAGCTGTAATTTTTATGCCTTCCGCAAAAGGACAAAGTTCGTGGTTTGTTATTGGCGACTTCAAAATTCAGCCTGCAGAGTTTGCAAAAATCACAACAGCACTGGTGCTTTCGCGATATATAAGCGGCTATAATATTAAAATCACCGAATGGAAACACATAAAACGAATTGCAGCTATAATTAGCATTCCTATCATCCTTATTGCCCTGCAACCGGATTTGGGGACAACACTTGTTTTTTTCTCATTTTTACTCGTTCTATACCGTCATGGCATGCCTGGATGGGTATTAGTTGCATTTATGATTTCTATATTAATTTTTTCCTTTTCATTTATTTTCAGTCCTTTATATGTAAGTATTGCTGTGCTTTCCATATTATTTATTTTTTTATTATTTTCCATTTCATATCATCGAATCTCATATAAAATTGTAATTCCAACACTTTTATCCTTTGGTTTACCATGGATAATCGTATATTACTATAACATTGAGCTTTCTGAATTTCTTTTATTTCTCATAAGCTTTATTGCATTAATTATTCCGCTTATAGTTTATAGTTATCGAAAAAAAATTGCAACACTTTTTATTTTATTTATAATTGGATTCGGCAGCATTTCTTTTTCGTATTCTGTAGACTACATGTTTAACAATATATTACAAGAACACCAAAAAACACGTATAAACGTGCTATTTGGTTTAGAATCAGATACGCAAGGTGTTGAATACAATGTTATTCAATCAAAAATCGCAATTGGCTCGGGGGGATTTAACGGAAAAGGATACTTGCAGGGAACACAAACAAAACATAATTTTGTACCCGAACAAAGTACGGATTTTATTTTTTGTACCGTAGGAGAAGAATGGGGATTTGTAGGAACAAGTGTGGTGATTTTATTATTTTTATTTTTATTAATTCGACTTGTGATACTATCAGAACGGCAACGTTCAATTTTTAGCCGTGTGTATGGTTATTCGGTTGCATCAATTTTTTTCTTTCACTTTATGGTAAACATTGGCATGACTGTTGGTCTTATGCCCGTAATTGGCATCCCTCTCCCCTTTTTCAGCTATGGAGGATCTTCCCTTTGGGCATTTACCATTCTCTTATTTATTTTTGTAAAATTAGATGCCGATAGGGATATTTTAATCTACTAAAACAAAATATTAATATAATTTTTAAGTTTTGAACATAAAAAACAATCGAATTGCACTTATTAAAAAATCTGTACTCAATTTTTGTTGTATTCATTTTTTTTGTATTTTTATCACATTGTTTAACTTAAAAAACGCAATAACATGATTAACAAAGTAATTTTAATTGGAAATGTGGGGGCAGACCCCGAGATTCGGTACATTAATGAAGATCTTCCGGTAGCCCGGGTAAGATTGGCAACATCTGAGGTGTACACAAACAAACAAGGTGAAAAAGTTGAAAACACAGAATGGCATAATATTGTACTGTGGCGAGGACTTGCAAAACTAACCGAGAATTATGTTGCGAAAGGCTCTAAACTCTATATTGAGGGTAAAATTACCTATCGTCAATATGAGCAAGATGGTACAACAAAATATTTCACCGAAATCGTTGCTAATGAATTACGATTCTTGAGTCGTAAATCCGACACAGATTCACCATCTGCGAATTCATCATCTTCAACAAAATCTCAACAATCCAATCCATCGCAACCATCTACCGTTGCAGAACCGGATATTGACTTGTCGAACCAACCGGATGATGATCTGCCATTTTAAATTGTAAATTTTGGATTCTGAGGCCACGATAATACATATTTTTGATTTTGCTGTTGGAATTACTTCTCTCAGCACAGATGTAATATTGGGACTTATTTCCATGGGAATCCTCTTATGTTGTTCTGCCTTAATTTCAGGGTCGGAAGTAGCATATTTTTCCTTATCGCCCTCACAAGTTCAAAAGTTAAAAGAACTCGGAACCAAACAATCTCAACTGGCTGTAAAGCATTTAAAGCAACCACAATTACTCTTAGCAAATATCCTTGTAGGAAATAATTTTGTAAACATTGCAATTGTGGTTGTTTCTTCTTTTATTACCCTTGAAGTATTCTATTTCGGCGAAGCTGTTTTACTTGGTTTTATTTTTCAAGTAGTAATTGTAACATTTCTTATACTCCTGTTCGGCGAAATTATTCCTAAAATATATGCACAACATTTTTCCGAAAAATTTAGTCTTTTTATGGCATATCCTCTATTAGTAATGAATAAACTGTTTAAACCTCTGAGTTCATTCCTGATTTCTTCATCGACCCGTATTACTGAAAAATTGCGCAAAAAATATATTTCGATGGAAGATGTTTCCGAAGCATTAAACATTGCATCTGAAAGCTTTGAAGACCAAGAAGAACGAGACTTCCTCGAAGGAATTGTAAAACTTAAACGTATTGATGTAACCACAATTATGCGTCCTCGCGTTGATGTTGTTGCAGTTGATATTACCACCGATTTTTCAAAAGTTCTTGAAATTGTAACCCAAGCAGGCTACTCACGTATTCCGGTTTATGAAAAATCTTTTGATAGTATCCGCGGTGTACTCTATGTAAAGGATTTACTTATGCATCTTCAAAAACCGGCACATTTCCGGTGGCAGTCTTTTATTCGAGAACCCTACATTATTCCTGAATCGAAAAAAATTGATGATTTACTTGAAGAGTTTCAAACCGAAAAAGTACATTTGGCAATTGTAATAGATGAATATGGAGGAACCTCAGGAATCGTAACATTAGAAGATATTCTTGAAGAAATACTCGGAGATATTCATGACGAATTTGACGATGATGATTCTTTATTTACAAAAGTAAATGACACAACATTTATTTTTGACGGAAAAATATCTTTGCATGATTTTCTAAAAGTATTTGAATTACCCGATGACATATTTGATGAAATAAAAGGTGAAGCGGATACGCTTGCCGGCTTAATTCTCGAAATTACCGGTGATTTCCCGAAATTATTTGAAGAAATAACATATAAAAATATTCTATTCAAAATAGAAGCAGAAAACAAACGACGTATTAAGAAAATAAAAGCGACGATACTAAACGAAGAAAAAAGCAAAGAATGAACATAAAAATCGTACTATTCCTTTAAATACTCGTCTGCATATCATGAACAGAACGAGATATAAAATTACCGAAACAACGCGGTTACTTTCGCATTGATTTCCCTGAGGGAACATACTATTCATTCGAAAAAAAGGATTTTCCCTATTTTCTGAAATTGCCTGATTATTCTGAAGTTACTATTGACACATCCAAAACCGCGGAACCATATTGGATAAATATTCAGTATCCGAAATTTAATGCGACAATTCATATTAGTTACAAGCATATCAAACATAACCTTACTGACTTTGTTGATGATGCTCATTTTTTAGCTTACAAACATGACGTAAAAGCTGAAGCAATAAAAACCGAAGAATTTCACTATTCTGACAAAGACGTACATGGTTTATTGTTTGACATTAAAGGGGATGCTGCTTCGGTAAAACAATTTGTAATTACCGACAGTTCAAATCATTTTATTCGCGGTGCATTATATTTTAATGTTCCTCCCAACAAAGATTCTTTAGCACCTGTTATATCATTTATGCACGAAGACATCGTAAATTTAATTAGCACTTTTAAGTGGAATCCTCAATTTAGTTATAAATAATGGCAAAAATAGTAGTTACCGGAGGGCTCGGGTATATAGGCTCTCATACTGTTGTAGAATTAATTGCAAACAAACATGAAGTGATAATTATTGATAATTTATCAAATTCTGAAATATCTGTTTTAGATGGAATAAATTCGATAACCGGCATAAAACCTGTTTTTGAAGAAATAGATATTTGCGACAAAGCTCCTCTCTCTTCTGTTTTCGCCAAACATACAGACATACAAGCTGTTATTCATTTTGCAGCATACAAAGCTGTTGGAGAGTCAGTTGAAGATTCTTTACTGTACTATAAAAATAATGTTGTGGGAATGATAAACATTCTTGAATGTATGAAAAATCAGAACATTCCACATCTGATTTTTTCATCTTCGTGTACTGTTTATGGTCAACCCGAAAAATTACCGGTAACCGAAAAGGCTCCAATTCAAAAAGCAATGTCGCCTTACGGTAATACCAAACAGATATGCGAAGAAATAATTTCTGATGCAATTCATTCATATCATTCTTTTTCAGCTATTCTCCTTCGTTATTTCAACCCTATTGGTGCTCACCCAACAGCTCTTATAGGAGAATTACCCAAAGGCGTTCCAAACAATTTGGTACCGTTCATAACGCAAACAGCTGCAGGCATCCGCAACGAATTACAGGTTTTTGGCGATAATTACAACACACCGGACGGATCTGCCATTCGCGACTATATCTATGTGGGGGATTTAGCACAAGCACACGTAATTGCAGCAAACCGATTACTCAAAAAATCAAACACTGAGGAATGTGAAGTATTTAATTTAGGAACCGGAAAGGGTGTGTCGGTACTCGAAATGATTGCTACGTTTGAAGAAGCTACCGGCACAAAAGTTCCCTATACTATTGTTGACAGACGAGCCGGAGATATTGAACAAGTATGGGCAGACACTCAAAATGCAAATGAAAAACTCGGATGGAAAGCTAAAACCTCCTTACAAGATGTTTTAGCTAGTGCATGGAAGTGGGAAAAACGTTTACGCAAACTATAAACCTGAGTTCAACATTATAATCAAACAGTATTGTAGCTATTTTTTTTGTGCAATCACAATAACACGCGGAGCAACCAAATCTTCAATAGAAATATTCGGATATATCTGCTGAGCTTGATGCATAATGTCATAGGTAAGCATTTGAACATGTTGTTCTTTAATATACGGCAAAACAGAACAAATTGTAAATCCCGCATTAGCTACTCCGGCACGCATATCCTGAATAGACATTCTGTTTACACCTTGATTAAAAAAAGAAATGTCCTTTTCTGTTTCTTCGGGTCGTATTTCAGTAATATACCGTTCGAAATCTTGTTTATTTAAACGAACATGCCCCCATAAAAAATCTAAGGTGCAATAACTATGTCCCCCATTTAAGCCAAAAAAAGGATTATACTCGTGAATCATAATACCTCCCGGACGCAACAAATTCAAACAATTCTCAAAAGCTTCCTGTGGATTATGGAGATGCTCTAACACATCCCAGCTACAAATAATATCAAAAGATTCTTTAGGAAGTTGAGAATTACAAATATCATCATCACGAAAAGAAACAGTTTGTGAAAAAGAAGAGGCAATACGTTCTCGCAGTATTTTTAAATCATCATTAACTTCACACAAAGCAGACTCATCAATAGTATTTTGAGAAACAGCTGAAATTTTATATCCTGAAAATTCCGTTCCGGTAACCGACTTTGCCCCCTTTTCTGCAAGATTAAAGGAAGTTGCTCCGGAATGACATCCTATCTCTAAAACATCAGAGTCAGAAATGTTTTTTCCGCTTACCTCACACAAATTTAGAAGTTTTTCGGCTGAAATTTTTCCATGAGAAATATATCGGGAAATAACTTCCGACGAATAAACGATTTTTTCTTCTTCATAGGCTTTTTTCCACCCGGGTTTAATCTTCGAACGCAAGCCTTTATAAAGCACATGTGTGTTGTTGTATGAATCGACAAAACTTCCCATTATCGGCAGAGACTCTATTTGCAAGGGGGCCTCAAACACCTGTTGAATATATTTATTTTGTTTTGCTTTACGAATTGCAAAAGCAACAATACGAGAAAAAAAATTTTTCATATTTCAATAATTAACTTCAATTAAAATAATCGTCCGAAATCAAGGACAATAGCATACATAAACAGAGCTAAAATAATAATCATTCCTATCTTTTGAGCACGTTCGAGAAAATCATCACTTGGTTTTTTTCCGACAAACAACTCATAGAATAAAAACATAAGATGCCCACCATCTAATCCCGGTATTGGCAACAAATTCATAAATCCGATAATAAGAGAGAACAAGGCAGTCAGTGTCCAAAACCACTGCCAATTCCAGGTCGGATCGTACAATTTTCCCATGGAAACAAAACTACCAAGCTGCTGAGAACCTTCTTTCGTGAAAATTAATTTCAACTGTTTCACATAAAACCAAAGATTAGAAAAGCCCATAGAAATACCGGCAGGTATAGCTTCTAACAACGAATAGTCTCTTTGTTCAAAAGTATATAATTGCTCCAAAGATTTACGATAAACCCCCAAAGTTCCATCCTGAGATAAGGTTATAGGAATAGTATCGGTATACCCATTACGAATTACGACAATATGTGTTGGTATTTCTGCAAATTTCGAAGAATTCATAACAAAATCCATAAACGAAGGTGTTTCGAGTGTATCAATACCGATAATTCTATCGTTGCGACGCAATCCTGCTTTTTTTGCAGGTGAATCGGAAATAACTGAATCAACATAAAATGGTATAAATTCACTAATAAAAAAAGGCTGTTTTTGTCGTAACAACTGTGCTTGAATATCATCCGGCATTTTCACCAAAACCTCACTTCCATTACGCAACACCGTAATTTCTTGAGCTTTATCAATTACTATTTTAGACATAACCTCTCCCAAACGCTCAGGTTTTTCACCATCAACACGAAGAATTTTATCGCCATGGTGAAAGCCGGCTTCAAGAGCAAGAGAATCACAATAAATACCATATTCTACATTTTCAATAGGCAAATATTTTTCGCCCCACACATATAAAACTCCGGAATATATGATAAAGGCAAGAATAAAATTAAAAATAACACCCCCCGAAATAATAAGAAACCGTTGTCCTAAAGTTTTAGAGCGATATTCCCACTCCTTTGGTGCTTCAGATTTCTGAGCCTTATCCAAAGACTCATCTATCATTCCCGAAATTTTACAATAACCTCCAAAAGGTAACCACCCAATTCCATATGTTGTGTCACCTTTTTTGTATTTAAACAAAGAGAACCAAGGATTAAAAAACAAATAAAATTTTTCGACACGAGCTTTAAATAATTTAGCAAAAGTAAAATGTCCCAATTCGTGAATGAGAACCAAAATAGAAAGACTTAAAATAAGTTGTACTGTTTGTAACATAAAATATTAGATTAAAGAACGTGCATACATAATTGCCTCATGATGAGTTTCGACATAGTCCGGAAGCTGCGGATTCTGAATAAACGTTATTGTATTCATCGTTTGAGCAATAATATCAGACATACGACTAAAAGATACTTTGTCATGCAAAAAAGCTTCTACCGCCACTTCATTTGCGGCATTCAAAACGCAGGGCATATTTCCATTTTGTGAAATTGCCTCAAATGCAAGAGCAAGATTTCGAAAAACAGACATATCAACCTGTTCAAACGTTAATTGTGGATAATCGAAGAAACTAAATCGGGGGAAATCAGAATAAATGCGGTGCGGATAAGTTAAAGCGTATTGAATTGGCAATTTCATATCAGGCAAGCCCATTTGAGCCTTAATTGAACCATCACAAAATTGGACAGCAGAATGAATTATAGATTGAGGGTGAACAACAATTTCTATATTTTTGGGTTCAACGCCAAAAAGCCATTTTGCCTCAATCATCTCCAAGCCTTTATTCATAAGACTCGCTGAATCTATTGTGACCTTAGCCCCCATATCCCAATTCGGATGTTTTAAAGCATCTTCTTTCGTTATTGATTCCAATTGTGCAGACGAAAACGCACGAAAAGGCCCGCCCGAAGCAGTTAAAATAATTTTTTCAACTTTGTTTCTATACTGCAATTCACCGGACAAACACTGAAAAATAGCCGAATGTTCTGAATCTATCGGAATAATAGAAGAGGTATGCTTTTGCAACAATGAATGAACCAACTGCCCTGCAACAACTAAGACTTCTTTATTAGCCAAGGCAACAATTTTGTTGTGTTTAACAGCCTCTATAATAGGCAGAAGCCCGGCATAGCCGACAAGAGCCCCAACCACAATATCAATACAATCCATAGTAACAACATCGATAAGTGATTCCTCACCGGCAAACACTTTTATATCGTGGGGGTCGAGAGCATCAAAGACATATGAATATTTTTCTTTATTACTTATAATAACCGTATTGGGATTATAATGTATTGCCTGTTTTATTAACAAATCTGCATTATTATGAGCGGTCAATACCTCAACGACAAAAGCTTCAGGATTTTTTTCAATAACCTCAAGTGTTTGTGTTCCTATAGAACCGGTAGAACCTAAAATTGCAATATGTTTTTTCATTCCTTATTTTTAATTGTTTTTTTAAGTTAAACAGACATTCATGAAATAATAAAAAGATTGTTGTTTACCCATAAACATACTCGAATTTACTAAAATGAAATATATTCTTCCGGATTAACCGGAATCCCATCTTTCCATAATTCAAAATGCAAATGCGGACCACTGGTAATTTCACCGGTATTTCCAATAATCGCAATTCCTTCTCCTGCTTTAACTTTATCACCGGTTTTTTTCAATAATTTAGAATTGTGTTTATAAAACGATATAAAATTATTTTCATGTTGCACACCAACAATATAACCCGTTTCGAGAGACCATGATTGAATAATCACTGTTCCGTCGAGTACCGATCGAATTATTTCGTTTTTCTCTGCGACAATATCAATAGCCCAATGTTTGCTTTGCGAAAAAGATTGCGAAATTATTCCCCTAACAGGTACTATAAATTTTTTAGAAAAAATATTGGTCGAAACAAATACACCGGGATTTTCAGAAATATTTAAATCTTCATATTTTTGAACTTCTTGACGAAGAATAGAGTCATAGACCGAACGCTCAAAAGAAATATTTTGTTGTATTGCCATTACACTATCTGGTTCATACACATATTGCGGAGGTGATTCTCCTCGCAAAATATCTTGAAGTGCAGACAAATACTGTTCCTGCACCTTAAGTTTATATTCCAAAGAATCCGTTTGAATTGCTGTTTCAATAATTTTTTGTCGTTCTTCAAGTTTGGGATAATTTGGGATAACATATTCTTTTAAAGGAGTATATGCAATAAGCAGATACACAAAAGCAACCAAAACTAAAGAACTAAATCCGACAAGAAAAAAAACATTAAGCCTATTTAATCGATATGAAAAAACCTCTTCAAAAGATTCATCATTATAAATAATCAAACGATACTTATCGCGTAATTTCTCAATACGTTTTTTTTGATTCGGTTGTTTTTTCATAATTAAGAATAAAAAACAAATATACAATTTTAAGTCATCATTCCCTCATTATCTCACCATCTTCCATAGTAATAACTCTATCGGAAAGTTCAGACAAATGAGTATCGTGGGTAACAATAACAAATGTTTGATTGAATTCCTTACGCAAAGAAAAAAACAATTCGTGTAGTTCAATTTTATTTTTCGAATCAAGATTTCCGGAAGGTTCATCCGCAAAAATAATTGCCGGATTATTAATAAGTGCCCGTGCTACTGCTATTCGTTGTTGCTCACCACCCGATAATTCCCCGGGCTTATGATTCATACGATGTGAAATATGTAGAAAATCTAATAACTCTTTTGCACGCTTTTCGGCTTTTCGTTTGGATGTGTGACAAAAAAAAGCGGGAATACAAACATTTTCAAGAGCCGTAAACTCCGCTAATAAATGATGAAATTGAAATACAAACCCTATATGCTCATTTCGAAATTGTGCCAATTGTTTTTCTCGTAATTTTGCAATATCCGTACCCAAAATCGTCAAATCGCCACTATCTTGCTGCAACAAAGTGCCCATAATCTGCAAAGCAGTAGTTTTCCCTGCTCCACTAGCACCGACTATAGATACAATCTCGCCTTCTTCAACAGAAATTGAAATACCTTTAAGAACCTGTAAAGAAGCATATGTTTTCGTAATATTTTGGGCATCAATAATCATACTATCAATTTCTGTTATATAATATTAAAAAATAAGGCAGCAATATATATTGAATATAAGGCAAGATAAAAAGCTCCTTTAATACGTGTTATTTTTGCTTTATATAATGGCACTATAAATACCATCAAAACAATACTTACCACAGTAACCATTATCATATCAATACTATACCGTGAAAGAAAATCGGCTGTTTCAATGGGTTTTGCAAGACCGGTTATGCCAAAAACGGCACCAATATTAAAAATATTTGAACCGATAATGTTACCCACAGAAATATCCATTTCTTTACGTATTGCAGCAATAATTGACGTAGAAAGTTCGGGGATACTCGTTCCAAATGCAATTAATGAAATTGAAATTATTCGTTCGTCGACGCCAAAATACAGTGCAATTCCGGAAGCTCCTCGCACCAAAAAATCAGAACCGAAACTAAGCGTTATACAAGATAAAAAAACGAGTATTATTGCTTTCCATAAATTCATTGTAGGAGGAACACAATCATATTCTTTTGAATCGTCACAAGACTCTGCCTTTTTTGAAGTTAAAGACATATAAATAAAAGCAAGCAAAATTAAAAAAAGTATTCCTGATTCTATTCTCGTAAGAATGTTATTTGATAAGAAAAGCAATGCCAAGGCAGTTAAAACAAACATAAACAACCAGTCTCTTAAAATTGTCTTGCTTATAATTTGTATAGGGTATATAACCGCAACACATGCAAGTACAAGTGCAATATTAGCAATATTTGAGCCAAGCACATTACCTATCGCAATATCGGAATGACCAGTAATATTGGCACTAAAACTTACCCATAATTCTGGAGCAGATGTACCAAATGCGACTATTGTTAGTCCCACAACCATAGAAGATAATTTATAATGCCGGGCGATTTGAACACTGCTGTTTACGAGGTATTTTCCACCAAAAACAACAAGAACAAAACCTAATAACAAATAAAAAATTGACATATAATTATACTATTAATAACATTTTTTGGTATTCCATCGAGTGTGTCCGCGATTTTCCCAGCAACGATGAGTTCTTTTTATTTCAGTTACCCGCCATGTCATCCCATTATACTCAGCATACACAATATATTTATATGCTTCGACAGAATCATCTTCTAAATTTGAATGAACAAGAGTTATTTTATACGTATTCGGTTTTTTCAATTCTTTCCAATCCAAAACCACCGAATTATTATCAGGAAACGGATAAATAACTCGCATAACCTCAGCAGGACTCATAATAGAAACATCATAGCGTATGGAATCATTTACCGAATGAGGTGATACCATTTCGTACTTACTTTTACAAGAATTCATACTTATAAGAAAAAAAACACCTATAATCAAACAAATTCTTGGTATCACATCAACATTATCTTTTTTGTTCAGAAAGAATCTCTTTAAGCGTATAAGAGGGTTCAACCCGACTCCATTCATACTCTAATTTTTCAACAAATTCCGAATCATTTCTTCCAACAGCTATTTCGGCAATACGCAATATAGATTGCATATATCGTTGTTCCTCAGACTTAACCAGCGACTTATACGAAGAACTTAAAGATTTAAACCATTCCAATTCATCAACCATATTTCGAACATAAATCATCAACTCATTATTACCCAAGTCTTTTGCATCACTTAAATAATACGCATATG
>CAZLCY010000024.1:0-18973 GCA_964558075.1 uncultured Bacteroidales bacterium | reverse complement strand
TAACACGAAAAAACAATAATTCCATTTCGTAATGTTTCTGCTATTTTGAGAGCCGTCCATACCCCAACTCTATTGTCAAGTTGATTTGCCGAAATATGAGTTTCTGTTTCCTCAAAATGTGGTTTGAATGTCAGACTTGTTCCCGGATCAATTTCTCGTTCAAAATTATATGATAATACTAATTTGTCATCTGCATTTTTTGTAGCATTGAGCGTACAGAGAATGTCTCCTTGCGAATCTTTCCCCACAAGTTCTGTCCCTTTTCGAGCACGAGGGCTGCCAATGGGGATTAGCTTTTTATGGTGTCCTGCTGTATATCCTACACTGTCTATGTGGGCGTAAATTGCCGTTTTGGGACAGCCAAAAGCAAGAATAATACAATCTTGCAGACGTGAGCCGTAATATATTTTTGGTTTTCGTTTCCAGGTAAAACTTTCCTTTTCAATATATGAAATAATGAATTGAGTTAGACTATATTCATTTCCCGAAGGAGCATGTATTGAACAGAGTTTTTTAAGTAAAGAGAAATCGTTCATGAGAGTTTTATTTTCAATGATGTATAGAGGTTTTTTTCGCGTTCTAAAAGAATTAATGTTGGTTTGTCTACTTCACAGTCAATTTTACATCTTGTGTTATTGTATTCTTCGTTGTAAATAGTACAATTGTTTCCCGAAAGAATATTCATTATGTGCGGATAATGTTCATATGCACATAAAATATGAATAGGGTATGGTATGTGTTGGGTTTTAATGTTTGCTGATTTTAACGCATCTTTGCTTGCCTGTTTGTATGCTTGTATTAGCCCGCCAACACCGAGAAGTGTGCCACCAAAATAACGGACAACAACTATTAATATTTGTGTGAGAGAAAATGCATCAATTTGTCCAAGAATGGGTTTTCCTGCAGAATTTATGGGTTCGCCATCGTCCTGCATTCGGTACTCTTCACCCCGAAAACCGATACGGTAAGCCCAGCAATGGTGACGAGCAGAATGATGTTCTTTTTTTATGTATTCTAAATGTTCTGTTATTTCGTTAATAGATTTGACGGGTTTTGCATAGGCAATAAATTTACTACCCTTGTCTTTGAAAAAGCCTGTAGATGGCTTTGTTATTGTTTGATATGTTTCTTTGTTCATATAAAAAACCGTCAATGTTTTAATTCTTACAAAAATAATTATAATACCTTAGTTTTACAGGGTCTTGTTATGTGAGTTATTAACGTGTTATTCACTAATAAGGTATAAGGCAAAACTAATATTTCATATCTGTTTATAGCACCTTGCCCACTATGCAGGTAGAGGTTTTGGAGTTACTGCTGTATCAGAGTGTAATAAGTCTGAGTCATATTTGAAATCAACAGGATTAACATCAAAACAAGGATGTTGAAAATAGGCTCAGAAATGATGATTAAATAAGAAAGACCCGCTTGATATCAAGCGGGTCTTTTTGAATATATTGAAATGTAAAGAAACTTTGTTTATACCAAAGGATTGCCGGTCATTGTTTCCGGTTGTGGTATATCCATTAATTTAAGAATGGTTGGTGCAATGTCTGCCAAACGACCATCTTTTATTGTAGAGTAATTGTTTGAAACTAAAATTGATGGAACAAGGTTAGTTGTATGAGCTGTGTTTGCCGAACCATCGTCATTTACTGCAAATTCCGCATTTCCGTGATCGGCAATTATGAGTATGTCATAATCTTGCTTTTGTGCAGCTGTTACTACTTTTTCAACACAGGAATCAACTGTTTGAACAGCTTTTTGAATAGCTTCGTAAATGCCGGTATGACCGACCATGTCGCCATTTGCAAAATTAAGACAAATAAAGTCAGTTTTTCCCTCTTCGATTTTTGGAACAATTGCGTCAGCAACTTCCGGTGCACTCATTTCCGGCTGCAAGTCATATGTTGCAACTTTGGGTGAGTTTATCAAAATTCTCGTTTCACCTTCGAATTCTTTTTCTTGTCCGCCCGAAAAGAAAAAGGTAACGTGAGCATATTTTTCTGTTTCGGCAATACGAATTTGTGATTTTCCCGCTTTCGAAATAGTTTCACCCAAGGTGTACGTAAGGTTGTCTTTGTCGTACACAATATGAATGTTTTTGAAAGAATCATCGTAGCGAGTCATGGTAAGATAATGCAGGTCTAATTTTTTCATATTATATTCCGGCATATCTTCTTGGGTAAGAACCGTAGTTATTTCACGGAGACGATCTGTTCTGAAGTTATAACAAATAACCACATCGCCTTGTTCTATTTGTGCAATTGGGTTGCCATTATCGTCAACACACACAGTTGGTTTAATAAATTCATCGGTAAATCCTTCGTTGTATGAATCTTGAATAGCTTGTACCGGGTCGCTTACTTTTTTTCCCTGAGCGTTAACCATGAGGTGGTATGCTTCAGCCACACGTTCCCATCGTTTGTCACGATCCATTCCATAGTAACGACCAATTATACTCGCTACTTTTCCGTTTGATTGCGATAAATGAGATTGCAAATCTTTCATGTAAGCAAGACCGCTTCTCGGATCGGTATCGCGACCATCCATAAGGCAATGCATGAAAACATCGGAAACACCAAATTCTTTTGCCATATCACATAATTTATAGGCATGGTGATTCATTGAGTGTACGCCGGCGTCGGATAATAAACCTATTAAATGAACTTTTTTACCTTCTTTTTTTGCATATGTATATGCTTCAACAAGTGTGGGGTTTTGTAGAATTGAATTATCTTCTACCGCTTTGTTGATTTTAACTAAATCTTGAAAAATTACTCGTCCCGCACCAATATTCAGATGACCAACTTCAGAATTACCCATTACACCTTCAGGCAAGCCTACATCTTCGCCCGAAGTACGAACAGTAGCGTGTGGGTATTTTTGCATTAATGAATCTATGAAGGGGGTTGGTGTGTTTTCAATAACATTTGAATTGTCGTGTTTTCCTATTCCCCAACCATCTAAAATAATTAAAAAAGCTTTTTTATTCATTGAATTATATTTTAAAATGTATATTTATATGAGACGTGTATTGTGTACTCAAATTGCAAAAATACAATAATATATTAAATTGTTTGTGTATTCACCCCAATCATTTCATCACAAAATTGTATGATTTATTTTGTGTTCAGTTTTGAAATAAGTTGATGGGAAAGAGGAGTAAAAAGGATACATAGAGTGTTTTTTATCACTCAGACTGAATAATAATGTTCAAAAAGAGTTATTCATTACTACTTTTTTTATATTTTTGACCATATGAAACGATTTGTATTTTTACTTTTTTTCTGGATTATTTTATTTTCTTCTTTTGCCCAAAAAGCATTGCAAGACGCTCATGATGCTTTTGATTCATATGAATACAGCGAAGCAATAACACTCTATAAAAGTGTATTTCATAATGTGGGAGATGATGTCGAAAGTCAAGCACTTGTTGCCTACAGGATAGGGTATTGTTATTATAAAATTTCTCAACCCGAACATGCAGAGTTGTGGCTTACTAAAGCAATAGAATTACAGATAGATAACCCTTTAGTTTTTTTATATACTGCCGATGTGCAGCGTATGAATGAAAAGTTTGATGAAGCTATTCGGAATTACGAACGGTATTCTATGAATATGCCTCATGATAATCGTGGGAGTAAAGGTGTTGAGTCATGCAAATTAGCACAAGAATGGATGAAGAACCCTACCGAATATATTGTAACAAATCATGCTTTTGTAAATTCTGAACATATGGATTATTGTCCATACTTTTTTAATGTTAAGGGACGAAAAGGAATTTATTTTTCTTCGACTGTTCCCGATGCGTTAGGAGATGAAATTCATGGTGGAACCGGACAAAGTTTTGCGGATATTTTTGTTTCATACGAAGATGAAAAACATGCATGGACATTTCCGAAACCAATTTCAGAGAATATAAACACAGTTCATGAAGAAGGCTGTGCTTCGGTAATGCCGGATAATACCGGATTGTTTTATACCTCATGTCGATCCGAAGAGAAAAAAGCTGTTCCTTGTCGTATTTATTATGCCAAAAAGTCCGGTAGTGATTGGGGTATTGGTGAGCTATTAAGGATTTTAGATATTAAACGAGATGCATATGATTATGCCCATCCATCAATTTCTAGCGATGGAAAGACCTTATATTTTACCTCAAACAGAGAAGGTGGCTATGGTGGGTACGATATATGGTATGTAAGCCGTGAAAGTGTCGATGCTCCGTGGGAGAATATACGTAATGCGGGCGGCATTATCAATACTCCCGGAAATGAAATGTTTCCATTTATCAGATCGGATAATACCTTGTTTTTTGCTTCGGACGGTCATTTAGGTATGGGTGGTTTGGATATATATCGGGTAAATAGCGATGCGAAAGGGCGAGATTATGTCTTGAATATGTTGTATCCAATAAACTCAACATCCGATGATTATGGAATTACTTTTTATGAAAATATGGAAGAAGGTTTTATAACCTCAAATCGTAAAGGATCGCAAGGATATGATGATATCTATCACTTTAAATTACCCATACGCCATTTTACCTTAATTGGAACGGTAAAAAATGAAATGACCGAAGAACCAATTTCGTTTGCAAATGTTAGATTAATCGGAAGTGACGGTTCTTCTATAGAAACAAATGCAGATGCAAAAGGACGGTATTCTTTTGAATTAAACCCACAAACAAATTATGTGATTTTGGCTTTACATGATGGTTTTTTGAATTCGAAATATAAAATTTCCACTTTTGGCTTGCAAAAAGACAAAGAGTTTGAAATAACCATGTATATGACCAAAATTGATATTCCGGTTGAAATACCAAACATATTATATGATGTAAACAGATGGGAATTACGTCCGGAATCGATTGTTTCTTTGGAAAAATTATTGGAGATACTCCGCGATAATCCTCATATTGTGATTGAATTAAGTTCACACACCGATCATCGCGTAGGATCTATAAGTAATGAGGAGTTGTCGCAACGCAGAGCACAATCGGTAGTGAATTTTTTAATAGCTAAAGGAGTAGATTCTAAAAGATTATATCCGAAAGGTTATGGTGCGACACGACCTAAAAAAATAGATTTACGGTATTCTGAACTCTATAGTTTTTTGAAAATGGGAGATGTGTTAACACCTGAATTTATTCAAACACTCGAACCCGCACAACGACAAATTGCATATCAAATAAACAGACGTACCGAGTTTCGGGTTATTGCAACGGATTATTCAGAATAATTTTTGTCATTAGCAAAAAAAATTAGTTTAAATCAGTTGTTTTTTTTGGATTATTTTTCATTTTAGAATGATTATTTATTTTTTTTACTACTTTTGCTTCTTGGAAAGTAAAACTTATTTTTAACTATAATTAAAATAATGGAAAACAAATCTAAATCAACTTCTTCTCCTTTTCAGAAGTTCGCATGGTCTTTTGGTGGTGTGGCAGAGAATCTTGCCATGAACGTTTTGCCAACACTAGTATATCAGATTTTTCAAATAGGTATGGGCATAAGTCCTTTTGTAATTGGTCTCGCTATGAGTGCTTCCAAATTTATAGAAGGTTTTTCAGATACCTATTTTGGTAGTGTAAGTGATAATACTCGTTCAAAATATGGTCGACGTCGACCTTGGATTATTATCGGTTCGATATTAGTTTCTATTGTTTTTATTGCAATATGGATGACACCGAGAGGGCTTGACGATATTAATGTTTTTGGCTTTACAATTGGTGGCGGTGTTTTACAGGCAGCGTATTTCGTTGGTATAGTATCGGTTTTCTATATTGTACTTGCTATTTGGCAAATGCCGTTTGCAGCCCTTGGTTTGGAGATGGAAACAGACTATTCTGAGCGAACTAAAATACAAACGTATAAACAAATATTTTCGTATTTAGTCGGTATTGTTATAGGTTCTCTTTATTTAATAACGCAAATGCGTGAACTGTGGGGAGGTGATGAGGTTGTTGGTGCCAGATATGTCGGGTTAATTATTGGTGGCGTTATTTTAATTTCCGGTATTTTTCCCGGATTGTTTTCTCGCGAGCATCCAAATGCAAAGGTGCAAAAGCAGAAAAAAGTTCCGTTTTGGCCTTCTTTGAAAGAAACCTTTAAATCTAAACCGTTCATTCTTGTTATGACGTCCTTATTCTTTGTGTTTTTCGGACTCTTTTTTATGTTACCCTTACTCGGATATATTTCTATGTATCATGTGTGTACAGATGGTATTCATGTTGTTCTTGATTGGTCGTGGAAAGATCCTTTTACGTTTGTTATTCAAGAAAAATTTTTAACTCATAAAGAGTTGGCAGGGTATCTCGGTTTTTACACAGCAGTGTTTCAACCAACAACTCAAATTTTAGCCGTAATTGCGGTTAACCGTGTTGCTCATTTATTTGATAAACGTACAATTCTTATTACCGGTGCTTTGGTTACTATAATAGGATATCTTTCAAGTTGGTTATTGTTTACGCCTAGTAATTACTTTTTAGGTGTATTACCTCCGGTAATCATTAATATTGGTCTTGCTGCGTGTTGGCCATTAATTGGTGCGTTTACTGCCGATGTGTGTGATTATGATGAATTACGAACCGGTGCTCGTCGTGAAGGTATTTATTCTGCTGTTTCCGGTTTCTTAATTAAATTAGCTATTGCAGTGGTTACAATTATAGCATCTGCTGTTCTTATGTGGGTCGGAATTGAAGGAGCAAATCCAATTATTACTGTTGAAAAACTTATTAATATTCGTACATTATATTTAATAGTTCCTACTATTGCAATGTGTATGACAATATTCTTTATTTGGAAATATCCTCTTACAAAAGAACGAGTTACCGAAATACAAGCTGAATTGGCAATTAAACGTGAATCTTATTAAATATAAACATATGAAACATACATTCAAATATATTGGTATTATTATGTTCGCAGGGGTGTTTTTTGCATCATGTGACCCTGAGCCTGTTAATGATAAAGAGTTGATTGAAAAACAATTGAAGTTAAGTTTAGATCAGGTACTCAATCATACTATTGCATACGATACGGTTTCTGATATTGAAGGTAATGAGTATAAAACTCTTGTTGTGGGAGATTATGAGTGGTTTGCTCAAAATTTGCGAACGACGAAATTGAACGATGGTACACCAATTGCAAATATTGTTGAGCCTGAAGAATGGACTGTTGCTTCTGAGGCTGCGTATTCAAGTTATAAGAATACGGAAAAAACTGCGGTTCATGGTTTATTGTATAATTATAAAGTTGTTGAAACCGGAAAAGTTTGCCCCGAAGGATGGATGGTTCCAAATGATAGTATTTGGTTTGAGCTAACGAAGGAATTTGCAGGAAAAGATACTGCGGGTGTGTTTATGAAATCGCCCAATGTGTGGCATGATGACCAGCTTGCTAACAACAAAAGCGGTTTTTCTGCTGTGCCGTCAGGTATGAAAGAGAAAAATGGAAAATTTTATGTTATGGGCGAGAATGCTTTTTGGTGGTCAGACACTCGACATAATATAGATAATGCAATGTATTTCTATATTGATAAAAATACAAGTCTTAATAACAGTCACATGTTTCGAGAATTTGGTTTAAGTATTCGATGTGTCAGAAAAAAATAAGATGCATTTATTCTTTCATGATAAATTAAAACAAGAAAAAAATTTTTTTCTTGTTTTTTTTGGCTAAAAATTGTGAAACTCTAATAAATACCTATATTTGTGAAAAATGTGGTCATGTACATAAAAAAAAACAATAAGCCTTAGAGAGCTTTGTCTTTGGAGTTTTTTATGCAGAGACTTCTAAAATCAAGACTTTTCTCACAAGCACTAAAGTGGCGAAAAATTATTTAACATCTCACATGTTTAGAAAAAAAAATCGGCAATTACTCCGCCAGCAAACAGAACCCCGGCAATACCATTTGAGGTTCCAAATGCAAGGTTTACTCTTGAGATGTCTTGAGGATTTACGATTGTATGTTGAAATATGAGTAGTCCGATGAATATGGCAGCACCTATCCAATAAGGGTAGGAGAAATTGCCTGCAATACCGGTATGTATAACCAACAGAGCAGTGATGCTGTGGGTGAAGATTGAAAATCGAAGTGCTTTTTTCCTGCCTATGCGTACGGGAATACTGTGTAATTGTTCTGTTTTGTCAAATTCTTCGTCCTGGAGCGAATAAATAATGTCGAATCCGCCCGACCAAGTAAGTACTATCGCAGAAAAAAGAATAGGTATAAGTGAAAATTCTCCGGTAACAGCAATATAAGCTCCAATAGGAGCGAGTGAAAGACCGAGTCCGAGTACAAAGTGGCACAGAGCGGTAAATCGTTTGGTGTAGGAGTAGCTGAGTATTATAAACAAGGCGAGGGGCGAGAGGTAGAAGCAGAGCATGTTTATATAGTAGGTACTTGCAATAAAGAGGAGGCTTGAAAAAATTGTGAATGTGAGAGCTGCTCGCGGGTTTATTTTACCGCTTGGAATTTCGCGAGTGGCGGTGCGTTCGTTTTTTTTGTCGATATCGGCATCTATATAGCGGTTAAATGCCATTGCTGCCGAACGGGCAAAAATCATGCACAATACAACATAAATAAGAAGTGTGCCGTCGAAAGAATAAGCATCTTGATGTATTGCCAGAAAATAACCGATTGCCGCAAAGGGAAGGGCGAAAATGGTGTGACTGAATTTGATAAGTGAAAAATAAAGTTTAATTTTTTTCATTATTATCTGTTTGTTTTGTGCTCGTTTTCAGAAAACGTGTAGAACGGCAAATTGCTTCAACTTGACGCATATAGTTTCGTTTGTTTTTATTCGGATAATAGACGTATCCGTCAATGGTAAACAAAGCGTGCTGTGTTGTGTCTACAAACGTGTAGCTAATAAACGGACCTGCCATGAAATCATTCTCTACGCGCCATTTTCCCCGCAGTTCTATAGTATATGAATTCTGAATAAATCTTCCAATTTTGTGTTGAATGGGCAAAATGTATTCGGTGGTCATAAAACTTCCTTCGGTTGGCCCCGGTATGTTTTGCTTGAGTAAGGAATCACGATATTTTAAAATCGCCCATTTTTCTAATTGCAGAGTGTCTTCGTATGGTCGTTTGTAGATTACAATTCCCTGGCTGTGTTCGGGACTTTCGAGGGAAAGCCATGCAAAACTTGAGTCTGTTTTGTTTAATTTAAATCCCTTGGGAATATCGAGATGAATTTGTAAACTTTTTTCGATTTCCATTGTAGCTTTTCTGTTCGGAATGTTCTGATATCCTCTTTGATACCGATTTATTTCTGCTTTTATAAAATATTCTAAAATTGTAGAATGATAGTCTTCGAGCACCGGAATAAGTGTGTCAGCCCGTGAAACACCAATGCCCACATAAACTTGCCCTTTTGTCCACATGTCTTTATGAAATTGTACCGAAGGTTTTTTGAATTTCGGATCAATATCAATAAATAAAATATTTCGGTGCGGACGAAATACGCTGTTGAAGTGGTTTCTGCTAATAGTTAAAATATTGAAAGGAGGTTCTGATTGAATTAGCCCCACTTCATATTGATTGAGTAACGAACTTACATTTGCCGATAGTTCAGTGTTGGTGTATTCATTATTAATTACAATTAATAATTCTCCTGCTTTTCCTCCCAAATTGCTGCCGCTAAAATGTCCTCCCGGATTGCAGGAAAAGAGAATAAATGCGGAAATAATAAATAGAAAATGTTTCATAGCTGTAATTTTAAATTTCTTGTAATTTATTCCACCAGGTAAATTTAAGAATAGTTCCAATAATGAGTACAATTCCAAGGGCAATACCAAAGCTTCCCCATTCTTTAATTACAATAAATACCGGTACGGTAACTAATGCTGTTTGCCCTATAGTTCCTATTATTACATTAAATGAATCTTTCCAAAAGCGGGTATTTTTTTGGAATGATGGATCCACATTTTGTACACGCTTGAGTACCGGCTTCCACCATCCCCAGGGGCGAACAGACGTGTAGAAATTGTCTAATGTTTCATCGTCTGTTGGTGGATATTTGAGTGTACCGATAATACATCCTGCAAGAGAAATAACAAGAATAAGAGGAAAAAAGTATATACCAATGAGGTTTTTAGGAATTAAGGGGAAATTTTCGGTAATAATTTCCGGAGCAAATAATTGAACCAAACCAATAGCAACCCCCGAAACAATACCGGTAACCATTCCCCAGAAATATCCTTCGGCATTGAGACGCCACCAGTACCATTTAAGTACATTTGAGGCTATATAACTGGCGTAAAATGCACCTGTTACTACCTGTAAAATTTCGTTAACATCTGCCAGTACAAACCCCAGCATGGTGCTTAATAGCACCACACTAATGCCGACCGTGTAGTTTGAGCGTTTGAGTTGTTTTTGTGATGCATGCGGGTTAACGTATTTCAGATAAATATCATTTGAAACGTAAGCCTGTGCAGCATTCAGGGTTCCGGCAAAAGTAGACATAAAAGCTGCAAGCAGTCCGGCAAGAAGGAGTCCGAGAACGCCAACCGGCACAAATTGAATCATTGCAGAAGGGAGGATTTGTTCAAAATCCATTTCGCCATTTACCAATAAATTAAGTTTATCGTAATGAACTATGGCAAGAACTGCAAATCCTGTAATCATGAAATATCGAATTGGTTTCAAAACAATGGTTACCATACTGCTCATTTTCATTGCAGCTTGGGGATTTTCGGTAGCAAGAATTTTTTGCATATCGTATGTTGGTGCAGGTCCGGCAAGGCTTACTAGAATACCTTTCATGAGCATGAAGCCAAAAAACAGGCTAAATAATGAATATCCGTCTTTTTGAATTTGTATGTTGATCTCTGTGATTTTTGTACTCCAATCTATGTCCAGCATCGACGAGAAAAATGGTGTTTTCCACCCTTCGGGAGTGAGAGATGAGAATAGTTCAGGGGTTACCTGATTCATGGCAATAATACCAATAATGAGAGCCGAAGCGGTCATTATTGCATATTGGAGAATATCTGCCCACACAATACTAGACATACCACCCATAATGGCGTAAAATGTTGCAAAAATGGTAAAAACAATACCATATAAATGAGGTATATATTCCGGATTGATGAGAGTAGGAGAAATGCCAAAAATGTCACATACAAAAGGCCAAGGAATGAACAACATTAGGAATTTTCCAAGTCCAACAAATCCGTATGCCAACATTGAAAGACCGATAATTAACGCAAAAATAATCACAATGGTGTGGGAGAGTTTACTCCCTGTTCCTTTTCCGAAACGTGTTGCAATCCACTCAGCACCTGTTGTTACATTTGATTTTCGTAACCATGCCGACAGAAACATCATGAGAAAAATTTGATTGAACGTCGGCCACACCCAGGGTATCCATACACTTTTGAGCCCATACACAAACATAAGACTTACCAGCCACATGGTACCGGAAATATCAAACATTCCCGATGCATTTGAAATGCCCAGCATATACCATTTCAGGCGATTGCCACCAAGTAAATATTCCGATTTGTTCTTTTCTGCCTGTTTTTTGAAGTAGATACCAATAAAAACCGTCGCTAAGACATAGAGAAATATGACGAGGAAATCAATAGATGACAGTACCATAGGATGTGAATTTTAAAATAATGAGTCAAAAATAAGAAAAACTGAAAAGCTTTTATGTTTTTTTTGTAAAATTATGGAGAGATATATTTAATTGTTCTTGGATAAAGGTGTTTTTGTGTTAGTTGAGAGACCTTGTTTACTCAAAGTCTTTTTGTAACTCTGTTATATTTTTTCTCTTATTTTTTTAACTTTCATACTATTTTACTCTAATGTTTTTACTACTTTTGTCCGGAAAAAAAATACATATGGACAAGAATACAATTACAGGAACGGTTTTAATAGCTTTGTTGATTATTGGTTATTATTATTTTACACAACCATCCGAGGAAGAGCGGGCTCAGATGATGAGACATCAGGATTCTCTTCGCGAAGTGTATGAAGAACAGCGACGGGCGAATGAAGATTATGAGCAACAGAAACAAGATGAGGCTCAGTTTTCAGAAGATTCTTTCGACCGGAAATCGGACTCTGTTAACGTTCAAAAATTACAACAACAATATGGTCGTTATGCCGATGCCGCAGAAGGTGAGGAGCAATTTGATGTTCTTGAAAATAATTTGATAACTGCTCGTTTTTCGAACAAAGGCGGTAAATTGTATGAGGTAAATCTCAAAGAATATAAAACGTACAATGAGTATGTGAGTGATGATGATTCTGATACTGTTCATGGCGTAAATTTGCTTGGTGAAGATGTTGAATTTGGGCTTTTATTGAGCGAAATTGGTATGTCTACCGATGATTTGTATTTTACTCGGGTTGATAGAAAAACAGCTTCTGTACCGCAAAATTCTATTGTGTATAGACTGTATGCAGATGAATTTTCGTATATAGAATTTGTATATACACTTCCTGAAGATTCGTATGTTGTAGATATGAATATGAATATGGTAAACATGTCGCAACACATTCGGGACTTAATGTATAATCTGCATTGGGAAGCAACTCTTTCGGTTACAGAAAAAACAAAAGATGCCGAAAATATGTATACCAATGCGGTATGGAAATACTATGATGATGATGTGGAAACAAGCAGTCCCAGTGTCGATTCTGAAGAAACTGAAGAACTCAGCGGACGGGTTGCATGGCTTGCATTTAAGCAACATTTCTTTTCTACGGTAATTATTGCTGAGCAACCTTTCGAACGAGATGGTTCGGTAACAATTTCTCCGGTTGAGGGAGATACTTCTCATTTGAAGCATTTTGCTGCAGATTTGTTTATTAACCGTGACAGAACACAAAAAAGTGAATCAAAAAAATTATCATTTTATGTCGGTCCCAATCATTATTATACTTTAAAAGAACAAGAAATTGGGCTTGAGGATATTTTGGATTTGGGTTGGTTTGGTTTTATTACAAAATTTTTAATACTTCCGATATTTAATTGGCTAAATTCATTTATATCTAATTATGGGCTTATAATATTGTTGTTGACGATTATTATAAAAGTTATATTGTTCCCGCTTACTTTTAAATCGTATTTATCTACTGCCCGTATGCGTGTGTTGAAACCGCAAATAGATGAGTTGGGTGAGAAATTTACGAAAAAAGAAGATACAATGAAAAAACAGCAAGCCACTATGGATTTGTACAAACGTGCAGGAATAAATCCAATGGGAGGTTGTTTGCCAATGCTCATACAATTCCCAATACTTATTGCAATGTTTCGCTTCTTTCCGGCTTCTATTGAGCTGCGTCAGGAAAGTTTTTTGTGGGCAGAGGATTTATCGAGTTTTGACGCAATCGTGTCGTGGTCGGCTCAAATACCACTGATTTCAAGTATTTATGGTAATCATATTAGTTTGTTTACGCTCCTTATGGCAGGGTCTATGATTATTGTCAATCAATTTAATAGTGCCAATACAACCACAGCTCCCGGTATGCCGAATATGAAGGTCATGATGCTTATGATGTCGATAATGATGGTATTCTGGTTTAATAGTTATTCGTCAGGTTTGAGTTATTATTATTTTCTAGCAAACCTTATTACTATTGCTCAAACGCTTATTATTCGTCAGATGATTGATGATAATGATATTTTGAAAAAAATTGAGAAGAATAAGAAAAAGCCCAAAAAGAAATCTAATTTCCAGGCTCGTCTCGAAAAAATGGCACGGGAACAACAAAAATTGAAAAAATAAGTTTAAGAGAGGCGGACAGGGTTCGCCTTTTTTTTGTAATCGTTTATAAGTTCTTGAAAAAATTATATGAAACAGATGTAATTATATCAAAAAAAAACACATTTTTGTTGTAGGTGTTTCGTGTTGTTAACATGTAAAAACACAATTAATTAAAAAAAGTCAATTTATGAGATTCCTGTTTTCGACAATTATTTTTGTTACGATATGTCTTTCTTCATTTGCACAGCACAGTAAATGGGATATTGAAACAAATAAAGATTTTATACATGCTACCGAATTGTTTGACCAGCAAAAATATGCTGCAGCTCAAAAAATATTTACCGAATTAGCAGAAAAGCATACTGATACAGATGTACAACGAGAATCGTTTTACTATATGGCTGTTTGTGGTATTCGTTTGTTTAATAGCGATGCTCAAAAGTTGCTTGCCGATTTTATTCGCAAATATCCCGAAAGTCCTCGTATGTTTTATGCTTATTTCGAAATGGGTAATTATTTGTTTCGTGAACAAAAATATGCTGATGCTCTCCAATGGTATGCTCGGGTTGATATTCGGAATTTTTCGAATGTGGATGTGGCAGATTATTTTTATAAATACGCATATTGTTTATACAAAAAAAATAAATATGACGAAGCCAAGCCTTTGTTTAAAGAGGTGAAAGATGCTCAGTCGGTGTATTCCGAAAATGCATTGTTTTATTATTCATATTTAGAATATGTCGATAAAAACTATACGATTGCTCTGCCAGGTTTTGAGCATTTAGCAGACTCTTCGATGTTTGCACAGGTTGTTCCTCCATACATTTGTCAGATTTATTATGTCTACGAGGAGTACGATAAACTTATTCAATATGCTCGTAAAGTAGAAGGGATTGTGAACCCCAAACAATTGGGAGATGTGTATCGGGTACTGGCGGGAGCATATTACAAAACGCTTCAATATGATCAGGCATTGCCGTATTATGAAAAATATTTTGAGAAAGCGACACATCCTTCAGTAAGCGATTACTATGAGTTGGGATATTTATATTATCGGGCAAAAAAGTATACCAAAGCAGCGAATTTATTTCAGTATGTAACCGATAAAAACGAACGGCTTGCTCAAAATGCGTATTACCATTTGGGTGATTGTTATATTCAAACCGGACAAAAAGAGAAAGCTCGTAATGCATTTCGTGCTGCCATGGATTATGATGTGTTTCCCGAAATAACCGAGGATGCGACGTTTATTCATGCAAAATTAATTTATGAATTGTCGTATGCCCCTTTTAACGAGGCGATAAAAGCAATGAAAGCTTTTTTGGATAAATATCCTGATTCACAATATTATAATCAGGCAAATGAGTTGTTGGTGAAAATATTTTTATCTTCAAAAAATTATAAAGATGCTTTGAACTCCCTTGAAAATATATCACACCTCACAACAGATTTAAAAATTGCATATCAGCAAATAGCATATTATCGGGGATTGGAATTATTTAATAATAATGAATATAAAGATGCAATTACGCATTTCGACAAATCGCTGAACTATGGTATTTTCGATAAGACTATTCGTTCCTTTACCGTATATTGGAAAGGTGAGGCGTATTATCGTCTCAAAAAATATGACAATGCTCGCAATTTGTTTAAAGATTTCGTATTAACTCCCGGATCGTTCAATAGTCCGGAGTATAAACGAGCTCATTATAATATCGGGTATACCTTTTTTGAGGAAAAAAATTTTAAGGAAGCAATTGTATGGTTTCGTAAATTTTTAGACATAGAGTTCGATACAAAATCAAAATATTATGCCGATGCATGTATCCGTACTGCAGATAGTTATTATATGGTAAAAGATTTTAATCAGGCAGTGTTGTATTATGGCAAAGCATACCAGTCGGATGCGTACGATTCTGAATATGCACTGTATCAAGAGGCTTTTTGCCAAGGCTTGTTGGGGAATCATGAGGCAAAAATTAGTTTACTGAAAACATTTATGGAAAAATTTCCTGCTTCACAATATTATGATGATGTGATTTTTGAATTAGCAGAAGCTTACGTAGAAACAGACCAAAATGAGCTTGCAATACATAATTATGAAATTATAATGCAAAACTACACATCTAGTATTTACATTAAACGTGCCTTGTTGCAGGTAGCACTCATTATTTATAATAATGGCGATCTTGACAAATCATTACGTATGTATAAGCAAGTGGTTGAGCAATATCCGGGTTCTGACGAAGCCCAAACGGCACTTAATATGATTCGGAATATTTATCGGACAAAAAGTGATGTGAATTCGTATTTTACTTATGTGCAACAGCTCGGAGGATATGCTACAATTCCCGAAGCAGAACAAGATTCTTTGAGTTTTGAAGTTGCTCAGGAATTATATTTAGACGGTAATTGTGATAAAGCCTTACCTTTACTCAAAGCATATATACGTAAATTTGGTGACGGTTTTTTTGTTGTACCGGCTCATTTTTACAGTGCTGAGTGTTTGTATTCTAACAAATATGACTTTGAAGCACTTTCGAGTTATGAATTTGTATTGCACAAAGCACCAAATCAATATGTTGAGCGTTCTCTCAATCGTCTTGCTCATATAGCTTTGGATGCAAAACAATATGAAAATGCAATTACATATTTGCATGATTTGGAGGAGAAAGCCGAGCAGAAAGAAAATTTACGTTTTGCACGTCGTGAGTTAATTACCTCATATAATGCATTGAACGAACATGCACAAATTGTAAAAACAGCTCAGGTATATTTACAAACCGAGAAATTGTCTGATAAAGACGAGCGATGGGCTCATTTGCATATGGCTCATGCCTATGATTCATTGGCAGATACAGCATTGGCTCTCAATCAGTACCGAATATTGGCTGAGGAATATAGTACCGTAGAAGGAGCTGAGGCAAACTATAAAGTAGCTGAATATTTGTTTGCACAAAAAAAGTATGATGAAAGTGAAAAACAAATTATTGATTTTCTTGAAAAAAGCACTCCTCATCAATATTGGTTAGGTAAATCATATATTTTGTGGGCACGCATATTTATTGAACGCGATGAACTTTTTCAGGCTCGTTATACCTTGCAAAATGTATTGGAGCATTATAAAAATAAAGAAGACGGCATAATTGACGAAGTTTCTGAATTGTTGGATTTTGTGACTGACAAAGAAATGGAAAAAGATGAAAAAGAAGAGGAGCCGGTTGTTATTCCTATGGGAGATAATCCTGAATTGTTTGAAACTGAATAAAAAGATTATTATGAATATACGTGTTTATTTATCATTTTTTCTTTGTTGTGTATGTGCTTTAGGCAGTTATGCACAAACAGAAACAGATACTATCCCAAAAAAATTGCAAAAAAATATACGAGTTTATTCCGAACCCAAAGTGCAGCTTTCTGATGTTGTGCGTATTTCCGACAGACCGCAATCGAAAGATTCGATTAGTTTGCCGGTTGATGTGCGATACTCAATTAATACAAAACCGGTTGCGACCTTGTATGAAATATCAACCTTGCGAGCAGTAAGTATTACCGGCGATAAATTGCCCGAATTGTATAGAGGAATTGCCTCTGTCGGTTTTGGAAATTACGCAAAGTCATATGCATCGTTTCGTTATATGAGTGAACGTTCACGTCAAAATCAGTACGGATTTAATGCCTATCATTATGCTTCGGCCGGAAAAGTAAGGTTAGATAACGACCAAAAAGTAGCGGCAGGGTATAGCACCGATTATCTTTCGGCGTACGGAAAAGTATTTAAAGACAAAGTAACACTCTATGGTTCACTTACGTCAAAACATGAAACTGTACGGTTATATGGCTATGAAACCGATACCATATTACCCATAGCACTTATTTATGATACCACATTGGCAAAAGAAAACACACAACGTCGGGTATTTTCCGTATCGACTCAAGGTGGTATTATGTCGAGAAAAGCAGATGATGACCGATATCAGTTTACCCAGGAAATTCTTCACGATTATACTCGCTTCTCACCGGGGCTTTCCGAAAGTTTGTTGCAGGCTTCATCGGAGGGATTTTACACCTTTGATTTAGTAACGGCAGGCTATAATGCAGACCTTTCGTGGAGTGCACGAAATTTCGATGCGCGAGATTCTCTGGTGCCTCGTAGCTATATTCATTTAAACGTATTGCCTTATATAGGAGCAATTGTAGACAATTGGCATTTACGTGTTGGATTAAACATGTCGCAATTGTGGGGCGATCAGCAGTTTCGGGCATATCCCGATGTCAAGTTTGACTATATTTGTAACGACTATGTGTTTGTGCCATATATTCGTTATAACGGACGTTTAGAATCGTACAGCATGAAAGATATGTACGAAGAAAATCCGTATTTTTCAGACTCCCTTATGCTCAAGCCCACCCATTATGCATCCGTATTTGATGTGGGAATACGCGGACGAGCACTCAAAAATTTACCCTTTAAAATGTATGCCCGTTTTGCAAATGTAGAAAATATGCATTTCTGGGTAAATGATGTAGAAGCAACAGATACAGCACAAAACACCTTTAAAGCAGTATATGACGACGCATCAATTTTCACCGCTTATGCCGAAGGAGGCGTAAGTCGCAAAAAGTTCGACATGTTGTGGAGCGTAACGTATAATTCTTACGATTTAAAAAACGAATTACGAGCATGGCATCGTCCGGGATTAGAAGCAAAATATACCATGAAATATAATATTGTACATCCCAAAACACAGAAAAACAAATTAGTACTAAAAACAGACATATTTTTCGAAGACATACGATATGCACAAAACCGCATAACCGGAAAAGAAATGCTTATGAACGGACTGTTTGATTGCAACATAGGTATCGAATATTTTTACAGTTCCGTATTTGTCGCATTTCTTGACTTTCAGAACCTTACCGCAACCAAATACGAACGATTCAATAAATATCCCGTACAACGTTTTCAGGTAATGTTTGGCGTAAGCTATTCCTTTTCAGGACTCAGAAAATAAACACGTATGAATACGATGGCGAATACATATGGTTTGAGTGACTATTACCCCGGCGGGTTTCCGCAACCCGGGAGGTCATTTAACTTAGGTTCCTATCGTTTCGGACACAATGGTCAAGAATCTGATCCTGAAATATCAGGAAGCTGGGGAAGCCATTATACGGCACAGTTTTGGATGTATGATAGTAGGCTTGGTAGACGGTGGAATGTGGATCCGAAACCGAAT
>CAZLCY010000023.1:0-19590 GCA_964558075.1 uncultured Bacteroidales bacterium | reverse complement strand
TGTTCTTTCTCTACCGATTCAATAATTTCAGCAATTTCTTCTATGTCAGAATAGTGTGTTATAATATATTCACTTTCATGGTTGTCTGTCGGTTGGTTTTCGTCAATTATGTGAACAGAAAAAAGGCTGTTTTTTTCTGATATTTTATGCAATCCTTGGTGGTATTCTTGTGAAATATCTTTTTCGGAAAAAATGATAAATTTTTTTTGTGAAGCAAATTGAAATGTATGTAAATCGCTTGGGTGTTTTATTATCGTGCATGGGAGAGGGGATACAGCTTCAATGAGAGCTTCAAGCCCTTTTTGAATGATATGTGAATTATGAATTATGCAAATTTCAGTTTTCATTAACGCTTTTCTTTTCTATTTCGCGGGCTATTGGTAATAATATTGCATCTTCTATTCGCGAGTGGTCGTTCGCATCTTTTTCTAGAATGTATAGTTTACACATAAATTCGTTATACAAATTGGTGTTGTAATCTGTTTGAATATATTTAAGTAATAAATTTTTGAGATCGTGTAGTTTATCCTCAATTTGCTCGTGTTCGGTTTCAAATGTTTGATGCTCCAATCTCCCGTCGGCGATAGATGAATCATTTACTAATTTCCTAATGTACGGGAATAAATAGTCTTCTTCTGATTGATTGTGAGCCAAAAATTCTTTTTTGAAATTTTCGTAAAATGTTTTCAGTAAATGAATGTCTGAATTTTTTGAGGTGCTTTCTAAAAGTGAATTAAAACTTGTATCGAGAGTGGGAATTATATATTCTGTGTAATACGTGTGTGTTTTGAGTAAATAATTGATAATCAAATCTGGATTGAACGAAATAAGTTCTTTTTGAGGAAAGTAGTGAGGATACACATAAGTGTTTATTATGGCAAGAAAAAAATGAACATTAATATTTTTTTGAGTACAGATTTCTTCAATTGTGTAATCGTGTAAACCTGGTTGAATATCAAAACGATTGAGAACCGGAAGTATATGGCAGTCTTTTCGTGCTATTGATATTATTTTGTTGTCTTTTGTAAACAATCTCATATTGAATGTGTTATTTGTCAAGCATTTTTGTGAGGATTTTTAATACATCTCCAACCTCATCGCTCATGCGGTCGAGCATTTCTTCCTCTTTGTCTGCTCGGTTTTCAATAAATGTTTCGTATGTGTCGTTTCGTATTTTTTCGTAATCTTCTTCAACATCTAAATAGTTTAGGGAAGAGGTCATGTCGCCAACTTCTTTTTCGAGCATTTCTGCGAGTATTGTAATTTGCTCTTGCTGAATGGTAATTGTTTTTGCCATTTCTCGCATATTATCTTCGAATGTTTCTACTGTTTGTATGTATAAATTATCTTCGTTTTTTTCTTTAACAGAATTTTCTTTGAGTTCTACAATCATTTCTATTTGTTCAGACATAACATCGGTGTAGTCCTTTACAATATAGAAACAGAATTTTTGATATTCTTCGAGAGCTGGAATAAATGCATCTAAAAAATCTTTGCGTAATTTTTCTGCTTTATCCAAATTTTGTTGAATTTTTGGTTTTATAACGGTGTCTTCGGAATAATAAACCAATTGAATATTATTTTTTTTATATTGAAGTATTCCCTGCGTTTGTTTCGAAATGGTTTGATAACAAGTACTTATATGATATTGGTTTTTTCTGCTGCCGGCGTATAAATCAGCAAATACTTTATCTTCACGCGAATAAAATTTTTGCACAACACTGTCGGCAAGTAAGGCAATTGAATCTATTTCTTTTTTGAGATGAAATGCCTCATACATTTCATCATTATCTTTTTGTGCCGGACGATTCGTGTTTTCAATAATCTCGTTAGGATGAATGCCTGTGTTTTCTGTTATTTCGGCTAAACTTTTGTTGAGTTTATCTTGCACACGGTTTATTTTTTTGACGTATTGTTCGTTTTCGCGAAGACGTGTTTTGAGTATCTTTGTGTACATTTTGTTTCTGTCAATTAAAGAATCTTCCCAAAGCTCACTTCGATTCTTGAATATATCATATTCCCGGTCGTTATTGTCTTCGGCAATTTCAAATAATGAATCTGCAATATATGCGTGCTTCCTCATTGGTTGTAAAACCTCAAAAGATCCCATGAAACTTTCAGTTTCGGGAATGTACGTGTCTTTTTTGTTGAGGTGTATTGATTTGTAATATAAATATGCCATGTCTCGCACATTGTGTGGGTTGTTGCGAGCACTTTCTTCGGCTGTAGTAACATATTGCTCTGCAAGGGGCGTTTCTGCATATGAGTCTATTTTTTCGTTTTTAATATCCGCTCCTTTGTTTTTTGAAAGATATGATGATACCGCTTTATTTCCTTTGGCAAATGTTTGAATGTGAACCGGATATTTTAATAGTTGAAACATTGGGATAATCGGGTGGTGGGTAATTGCAGCCTTTTCGGGAGCAATGTCTAACCAAGCAGGATTGAATTTTTTTGTATATAGTAATTGTTCAATTGGTATAACAATATCTTGGGGAGGTTTTCCAACATCGGCAAATAAATCTTTTTTAAACGAAATCGAACCGCTTGCGAGAGTGGGGTCGTATATATGCCAATTCTGGTTTTGTTGTGCAAGTACCCAAACATGATTTGAACGAAAAAGGGTATCGCCCGGCATTTGATCGAAATTGCGTTTGTATCCATACACTGCAATAGCGGGAATATTGGAATGAGTGCAAAGTTCAACAAATAATTGCACAAAACCGTCTGCTTTTGCCGTACCTGATTGTAATACTTTTTTTGAAGAGTATGTTGCAGGTTGATGCAGCGATATGTCGTAGGAAATATTTTGTGCTATCCAATATGATATCGATAAAATCTTACTAGCATCATCTGAGAATGGTTTGGTTAAATATGTTGATAAATCCCGAGGGTTTGAACGAACTCCCAAGGGGGCACTTTCTGCATGAGAGTATACTGACGCACTATCAAGTGTTGTGTTTGAGAAAACCTGAACTGAAAATAATGAAAAATAAGAACCTAAAAAAAATGTCAACAATCTGTACTGAAATTTCATATAAATATCGCTTTTATGTTTGTCGTAAAAATATAAATTATTCATCAAAGTGCATAATTGTTTGGTGGTTTTTTTGTTGATTTTAGTAGTCTCTGCATGGAAAACATTAAAGATAAGAATTTTGAGGGTTTATTGATTTTTTGTAAATGATTAAAAAGGAGGTCGTGAGTAGCGTTGTGTCTGGAGTTTTCAGGAAGAGGTTAATTAGGGATAATTGGGATTTATTTCCGAAAGTATTAAAAAAATATTTCGGTCTTCTATAAAAACAGATAAAAAATATGTAATTTACGCACCTTAATTTTTTTTTTAACGTATAATGACTTTATTATTATTTTATCTGTTACTCGCATTGTTGGTGTCCTTTGTCTGTTCAATTATGGAGGCAGTATTATTATCAACGTCTGAATCTTTTTTAATTGTAAACAAACAACAAGGGAAAACGTGGGCATCAATCTTCATTGTACTTAAAGCAGATATAGATAAATCATTATCGGCAATACTCTCACTCAACACAGTTGCTCATACAGTTGGTGCAGCCGGTGTAGGCTCTCAGGCAGTGAAAGTTTTTGGAGAACCTTATTTCGGGCTTGCTTCGGCTATTCTGACTATTCTCATTTTAGTTGTTACCGAAATTATTCCCAAAACGATAGGAGCTCGCTATTGGAAACATTTGGGGAAAATTACCGCATATGTAATTAAAGGTATGATTATTTTCACATACCCTTTAGTTATTTTATCTGGATTTATTACGGCACTTATTTCCGGTAAAAAATTGAGCGAACAGGTATCTCGTGAAGAAATTTCAGCAATGGCAAAAATTGGTGCTCACGAAGGATCAATTACCGAAAATGAATATCATATTTTACAAAATATTTTAAAACTCAAAAATGTACGGGTTAATGATATTATGACCCCACGAGTTGTAATGGTCGTTGCTGATGAAAATTTATCGCTTGACGGTTTTTTGGAAAACAAGAGTTATTTGCGTTTTTCCCGCATACCGGTATATGCCGATAATGAGGAAAATATTCGCGGATATGTGTTCCGGCAAACCGTGTTCGAAAAACTTGCCGAAAACAAACATGATATGTATGTTCGCGATATTATTCGTCCGATTATTATAATTCCCGATTCAATGAAACTGTTTAATGTTTGGAAAAAATTACTCGAAGAAAAAGAACATATTGCATTGGTAGTTGATGAGTATGGTGGTGTAGACGGATTAGTTACTCTCGAAGATGTTATTGAAACCTTACTGGGACTCGAAATAATGGATGAAAAAGATGAGATTCCAGATATGCGAACGTATGCCCGCAATAGATGGAAAGAACGTCAGATTAAGTATGATTTGATTGAGAAAATAAAAAAATCTAATGAGTCGAACTCATAGTTGAAAAAAATGTGTTTTTAAACTCGAATTAATACCTAAACTTAAACGTATATCACTATGAAAAAAATTATTTTTACCCTAAGCTGTTTTGTGTTTTCAATGATAAGTTTTGCTCAAATAGTAAATATTCCGGAGAATTATTCTTTCGAACAAGATGAGGATTATGCCCAATACGAAGATGAAATTATTGCTTCGGTCGATTGGTTGATTGCTGTACCACTTTCCGAACAACAGGACAAACGTGAAAAGGTACAAAAATTTTTGTTTACTTGGATTGTTGGTGCTCCTAATGTAACAATAGAACTGAACGATGAGATTGTAAACTTTTTGGGATCGTCTCCTCATGCTCTTATTATATTTATGGGCGGCTGGACTCGTCAGACACTCCAATCGGGAACTGATAGTAAACTCGAAGGGAATATTGCCGGTATAGAAGCCGTTGTTGAGTATTATCAAAAAAATAAAACAAGCATTCAAAAAGATAAAAAAATAGAAAAATACTGTACCATGCAAGAAGATGGTACGCTCCGTGATTTTGTGAAAAAGAAATTGAAAATTGAGGAGTGACGTGTAGTTAATTTTTTATGAGAACATAGATGTTTTATAAAAAAAACGTTACAACGTTCAATTAGTGTTAAAAGTTTATGAAAGTAAAAAAAACAAACTTTCCTGAAAATTTAATATCCCTCGAAAAGATAGAGAGAAAATATTTGAATAAGTATTTTCATTTTTTAAAATTTGCCGAAGATGAATTATTAATTGGTTTTCAAACAAAATATAAAATTCAATCAGATTGGTGTCACAAATGGAATCCGACCGAAGAGGGAAAAGGAATATCCGATTTTGCTACTGGTACAAAAAGAATTTTTTCCGCATTACTAAATGGCAAAGGTATGGGGCAACCAAATTCGGCTCCTATAGGTTCCGATTTGTTTTTTGAGGTGGAAGATGCTTTTATTCATATAGATTTAAAAACTGTTCAAACGAGAAATATTGGAGATTACACAAGTGACATTTTTGTAGGAAATAATCAGAATAGTTACAACGGAACGTTAGATGTTAATGGAAACGAAAAAATATACGACGAGGCTTGTTTGCCACATTATTACACTCTTCCCGATGGAACTAAAAAACCTTGTTTAACATATTTTATTACAATATTATATGAAGAATATAATCTTGATATTTTAGCTATAAATCTTCTTTCTATGCCCAATGGTGCTCTTTTTCCGGTATATGGCAAAGAAGTCTTAAAAGCAGGAAAAGTATTGTATCCTCAAGGTAATCCTAAAAGGGACTCTCATGCTAAATCTGTACGTTATAAATGGAAAAAAATCTTGATTATAAACTTTTAGAGAATAATACAAAAAGAATTAAGATTGCATATTTTAATAGCACTATTGAGGAAAAATTAAAATCGAAACTTTCATTTATAGAAAAATTGTATAATGAACAAGGTGATTAATATGTCTACATATAATAATTTTTAGCCTTTTATAATTCATTTTCCACAAATACATACAAAACGAATTATCATTTTTAAAGTTTTTGTACCTTTGGGATTCAAAAATTAGAATATGATTTTACAATTTATAAGCATTCGTCTTCTCGACATTCTCGATATCTTCTTGGTAGCGATACTGTTATATCAGCTCTACCGATTGATTCGCGGCACGGCAGCAATGAGTATTTTTATTGGTATTGTGTCTTTTTATGTGGTGTGGCGAATTGTTCACTCTTTGCACATGGAACTATTGTCCAATATTTTGGGGCAATTTATAGGAGTTGGTGTCTTGGCATTGATTGTGGTGTTTCAACAAGAAATCAGGCGATTTTTATTGATTCTCGGAACTCGCTATTTTTTTCCTAATAAGCGTTTTGCATTAGGAAAACTACTCGGTGGTGATGTGAATTATGCATCAAAAAGAGATATTGATGCTATTATTGATTCTCTGTTTGTTATGGCATCTTCAAAAACCGGAGCTTTAGTTGTTTTTTCCTCAGATATCGATTTTTCAGCAATTATTCAAAGTGGTGAACCTTTGGATGCCGAAATAAATTCAATTCTATTACAAACAATTTTCTTTAAAAATAGTCCTCTGCATGATGGTGCTGTTATTATTGCCGGAAATAGAATAAAAGCAGCTAAATGTGTGCTGCCTTCTTCTGAGCGTTCCGATTTGCCGGTACAGTACGGCATGCGTCATCGTTCGGCTATAGGAATGACCGAAGAAACTCAGGCGATTGTGCTCGTTGTTTCCGAACAATCGGGAAATGTTTCGTATTGTTTGAATGGTAAGATACATGCAGTTTCTTCTCGCTCCGAAATGAAAAGTGTATTGACAAAACATAACCGAAAAGATACAAAATGAGTACCAACCAACCTTTAGCAGAACGCATGCGTCCTCGTTCGCTCGACGACTATATCGGGCAACAACATTTGGTTGCAAAAGGTGCGGTGTTACGAAATGCAATAGAATCAGGACGGCTACCATCAATTATTTTATGGGGGCCTCCCGGTGTTGGAAAAACGACACTTGCACAAATAATTTCGCATCAGCTCGAACGTCCTTTTTATACTCTGAGTGCAATAAATTCCGGAGTAAAAGATGTGCGTGAAGTAATTAATAAAGCATCAAAAACACAGTTTTTCGATACGGCAAACCCTGTTTTATTTA
This sequence comes from uncultured Bacteroidales bacterium, assembly GCA_964558075.1. Lineage (GTDB taxonomy): Bacteria > Bacteroidota > Bacteroidia > Bacteroidales > UBA1715 > JAQICB01. The sequence goes on along the minus strand of CAZLCY010000023.1, from coordinate 12,485 downwards.
TCGATGAAATTCACCGTTTTAGTAAATCACAACAAGACTCTTTGTTGGGGGCAGTAGAAAATGGTACGGTAACATTAATTGGAGCAACAACCGAAAACCCGTCTTTTGAGGTTATTTCTCCCTTATTGTCTCGTTGTCAGGTATATGTGCTGAAATCTCTTGAGGCAGATGATTTACGTAATTTATTGAAACGTGCTTTAGAACAGGATTCTGTATTGAAAAAAATAAAGGTTTCTATCAAAGAAGATGAGGCATTGTTACGGTTTTCATCGGGAGATGCTCGAAAACTATATAATGTGTTCGAAATTATTCTCAATGCTCATACTTCTGATAAAACAATTGTTATTACCAATGAATTGGTAACGCAAACGTTACAAGAAAATATTGCTCTGTATGACAAAGATGGCGAACAACATTATGATATTATTTCTGCATTTATAAAAAGCATTCGCGGAAGTGATCCGAATGCGTCTATCTACTGGCTTGCACGAATGTTAGAAGGTGGTGAAGATATCGTATTTATTGCTCGCAGATTGCTTATCTCAGCTTCCGAAGATGTGGGGCTTGCTAACCCGAATGCTTTGTTGTTGGCACAAACCTGTTTCGATTCTGTGCGTGTGTTGGGTATGCCCGAAGCACGGATAATTCTTGCCGAAACAACGGTGTATTTAGCAACGTCCCCCAAAAGCAATTCTACTTATCTTGCAATAAATGAGGCAATTCGAATGGTAAAAGAAACGGGAAATTTACCTGTTCCTTTGCATTTACGAAATGCACCAACATCTTTAATGGAAAAATTAGATTACGGAAAAGGATATAAATATTCGCATGATTTTCCCGGTCATTTTGTTGAACAGGACTTTATGCCCCAGGAAATACAAAATAAAAACTTTTGGAAACCGACTGATAATCCCAAAGAGGAACAACTAAAAAAACAGATGAATGCTCTTTGGAAATCTCGCTACTCATTTTAATAAACAAACTATGAATACACACACACTTCTTTCTCGCATACCACATATACAAACATATAATTCCGATAACTTTTTTGTTTGTGCCGGTCCTTGTGTTGTGGAAAACGAAGATATGCTTGTACAAACGGCAGAAACAATTCAGCAGATATGCGAAAAATTGGAAATACCATTTGTGTTTAAAGCATCGTATCGTAAAGCAAATCGTTCCCGGTTGGATTCCTTTTCGGGAATTGGAGATGAAAAAGCATTGCACATGCTCGCAGATGTGGGAAGTCGTTTTTCTGTGCCTCTAATTACAGATATTCATTCTGCGGAAGAGGCTGTACCGGCTGCGAACTATGTTGATATTCTTCAAATTCCCGCTTTTTTGTGTCGGCAAACCGATATTTTGGTTGCTGCGGCAAAAACCGGTAAGGTCGTAAATATTAAAAAAGGTCAGTTTGTTTCGGCAGAATCAATGAAGTGGGCTGCTCAAAAGGTTCTTGATTCGGGAAACGAACAGGTTATATTAACCGACCGGGGCACCATGTTCGGCTATCATGATTTATTGGTAGATTATCGTAATATTCCCATTATGCAATCATTAGGACATCCAGTTGTACTCGATATTACCCATTCACTTCAGCAACCAAACCGGGAAAGTGGTGTTTCGGGCGGATTACCACAATTAATTGAAACCATTGCAAAAGCCGGTGTTGCTGTCGGAGTAGACGGTTTATTTATCGAAACACATCCCCGTCCTGCCGAAGCAAAATCCGACGGAGCAAATATGTTAGCCTTAGACCAATTAGAAGCATTATTGCAAAAATTGGTAGCAATTCGTAAGGCGATTAGGTAGTTTTTTTTGTTAACAGGACAACTAAAAGTATCGTATTATTTCTTAATAACCTGAGTTCGATATAATTTTTTAGGTTCAGAACGCTTATAAATAGTATCCTTCATTTTCCTACGGATGCCTATAATAATATGCTTCACCCGGTATAAAACTATCAATACTGCTTGTCGCATCTTCCGGAATCCAGAATCCATCAAAATTTTTAATAAGCTCACAATTTGTCGCATCAAGTGTGTTTGAAAACGGACGTGCTGTTTGGTAAGGCGTTCCTACCATATGCCATCCCGCTCCATATGTCGTAATATCAATACTGTTTTCGTTCATCGCAAGTCCCGTTACAGAAAGTGTTTCGGCAGAATTCATAAATACTAAATAACCATTTCCGGGAGTAATATTGGTTATGCTGTTCATTTCACCTATCTGTCCGTTTTTCCAAAAGCCATCAGCATTTTTTACAATATCAACCGAAAGACCACTAAATAATGTTGAGATACTAGTGTCTGTTGGGATAACGTTGATTGAAATAAAATTCCAGCCTGCTTCTAATTCTATTGTTTGGGTAATTTCTTCTTCCGTAGGTTTCCATATTTTAAAGTCGCCCGAACAGTTGAGTAAAGCTAACATATAAAGCATACCGTCGTAATAACGGTATGTTCCTGTTGGTATACCAATGTCCCAAAATTCTTGTAAAAATGGTTGTGTCAGGCTTTCATTGTCAACGGCTAAACTTGCAACCGCATTACAGGCAACAAGTCCGGTTGAATGCTCTCCGTTTGCATTAGATCCGTCCCAATCGTAATGATTAACATAATTTGCTCCTTGATTTTGAAAGAATGATAAATATCGTTCTGCAATAATTGGCTGTTGTTCGTCTGCACGAAACCAGTGGTAATCCATGCCCAGATTCATAATTGTTCGCCATGCATCATACATAAACCGGTCACTGTCTGTGTTAAAGGAGGCTTCATACGGTGTTCCGTCGAAGTTGCTGTAATCTGCGGTTAATCCGGATGTTGGATGCGAGGCATCGCGAATTAGTTTTCGTGCAGCTTCCGGGGTTTCTTCCCAAAAAGCGGTATTTGAATCTGTCCATCGCCACCACAAATCAAAAAAACCGGGCAAATTGTACGATGGATCTGTATGCAAGCGAGAATCATAATAGGGAACAAAAGTGATAAGTTTTGTTGTTTCATCAAACATATTGTATACCCCATCGGTACCATCTTTAGTAAGCATTCTTTCTAAAATATAATCAGCTTCGGCAGCATAATTGTATATGCCGGTGTCGTTGCCCCAACGATGAGCTGCAAAATAAAGAGCCATTACAAAATACGCTTCGCCGTCGGGAGCAGGTCCGGTTGTTTCACCGCCAACCCAACTGCCGTCGGTGTTGCATTGCCATGCAAAATATCCCGAGTAGCTGCTTGTTTCGGGGTACTGCATGTTATTTTTTGCCCAGTACCATAATTTATCGAATTCCTCTTTTTTGTCTAATTGCAGACAAATCATCATACCGTACGACATACCTTCGGATCGTACATCATTATTGTTTATATCGAGAATGTATGCTCCATTGGTACCGGATTCGTAATAGAGTTTTTCGTTTGTATCACCGTAGAAAACCTGTTGAAAAGCAGCTTCTACTTTTGTGTCAACTTCTGCTTCAGTTTTGTCGAGAACTTCTGCAAACATATTTCTATACACATCGGTATAATATGCACCAAGCTGAGCATTCGGATCAATTACTGATATTGTGACTGGTGACGATGTTTGTGTTCCGCCATCATTATCCAGTACAATTGCCGTTAATTCATAACTTCCTGCCGATGCCGGAGTCCATGACGCAGAGTAGGGAGCGGTATCATCGGTTGAAATAGGTGTGCCGTTTGCAAAAAACTGAACAGATGTTACAGAGCCGTCACTGTCATCTGCTGTTGCACTTATTGTTATTGAATTTTCGAGGTCAATACTTGAGTCTGATGCAGGCGATGTTATTGTAACAGTTGGTAAAGAATTTGGTGTACCACACGATGTGTCAATTCGGGCAACAACAGGGAGTCTGTTGCATGAGCTTCCCGATGATAGGCTTATATTATAAAAAGGACCATATCCTGCGTTATTCCACGTAGTGGTATTGTGTAGTTCCGCAATACCGTTTGCTGTGTAGGGGTACGAATATGTTGCTGTATTTTCCCAACCTTCGTATGCAAGACCGGATGTGGAACCGACCGCATCGAGAATGTATGTTCCGGCACTTAGCTCAATACCAATGTTTTCTAATGTTTGTTCACCCGCCTCGACATTAGTAAATGACTTGCTGGCAATGGTTGTGTCATCGGCATCATTGCGTACACGAACAACAATGGTAGAAGAGGCTGTACTTACATATACGGTTACTTTTTCAAGTGTTATGTCTTGTAGAATAGTTAATTGTTGTTTTTTATCAGTTGATTCAAAATCGTCAATGTCCCATATGGGATCACCATTTTGACTTGTTTTTCCAAGGTTTACCGAAACGGCATCCATATTCTGCACATAATAAGTAGTGGTAGTTGATAGAGAAGGTGTGGTGTATGATGTGACCTCGGTACTTGTTCCCGGAGCGAGAGTAGTTCCTTCGGCAGAGGTGTACCAATTGTAATTTGTGCCACTTGTATTGGTAATACCCAAAGTGAGTTCACCTTCAGTTCCGCGACAGTTATCTATAGGTGTTGGATTGCTTGAACTTATAATTGCCTCACTCGAGACTGTTGAGCAACCTTCAGCAGATATGTCAACACGATATGTTCCCGGTGTTCGCACATTAGTGAGATTTTCTGTGGTTTCTCCCGCAATTACTGTATTATTCAAAAACCATTGGTACGAAAGGCCCGAACCACTAACGCCTGCTTCGAGAGTAGTTTGTGCCGGAGAGCAGAGAGTAGCGTCGGTAAGAGATGGGCTGGGAATAGTTGCACTAATAATAAGTTCATCTGTTTGAACACAGACTCCTGCAGAATCTACTTCAACCATATAAGTACCTGCTTGAGAAACAGAAAGTGTTGCAGAACTGCCGGCTATCTGACTACCGTCCCGATACCACGTAAATGTTTTATTTGTTGTATTCGTAATGTTTGCATCTAATGTAATGCCCTCGGAAACACCACAGAGAGATTGGTCGTTACCTAAGTTAGGCTGTTCGCATGAGGAGGACTCAATACCGTTGAATACCGAACAGGTTTCACTCGTTTTTGTGCCATATGTGCCGTCAAAAACACTTGTTCCCCAGTCCGACCAGCTTGAACATGCCCAATCATCACAGAGGTCAAGATACTCAACACCACCACTATTTCCTTTTTGAGACCAAGCTAACCAACCAATACCTTTGTTGTCGCATTCTTGCATAATTAAATCTTCATCAATGTCACACGAACCGTCTGTTGCGTGTTGGTATCCAAATTCTCCGACAATAAATGGAATGTTATTGTCGCGTACCCATTGTAATGTGCCGGGAATATCGTCGCCACCTATAGCCCATTCGCAGTACATGTGAATGGAGAAAAGCAGATTGTGTTCGGAGTCATTCGTTATCATTCCTGCAGCATATTGTCGTAAATTTTTTGCATCATCGATGTCCTGACCATATCCCACACCGTCAATAACGAGTGTTGATGTAATTCCCGCATTTCGTATAGATGTAACTGCCTGATTAAATCCGTCTCGCCATTGGTCTCCATCCGTGTTTGCAATAGCCCACGTACCCCACTCATTACAAATATTGATAAGTATATATGGACGAATAGCTTCGCTTGTCAGATAATCTGCGTGGCTTATCCAAAAGTCAGCCATAGTTTGAATGTCAGCAGTGTTAGTACTTCCGGTAGCGTCATGTAATTCCACCATTGGTATTATGTCATTTGCAATGCACGCCTCGACACAAGTTTTCCACGAAGCATCGTTTGTTGATGTTTCAACTACAATACGGGCAGTGTTTATTCCCGTATTCATTCGTAACGCAGGAATACTTCCGTTAACATCTGCAACATACCATGCCAAAGGAATGTTTATTCCTTTCATGATAAAGTTATTCCCGTTTGCATCAAGTAAATTTCCTGTTGAATTGTCGGTTCTGAATTCTTGAGCAAACAGACAAACCGGTATGATGATAAGTGAAATTAGTAGTCGAATTGATTTAATCATAATAATGTATTTAAAATTGTATTGACACAAAGATATGATATATTATAATGAGATGCTATGCAAAATTGTTTCAAATATGTGAGATTTTTTTTTCTCCCCACTTTTACTGAACTATGTTCGGTTTTTTGAAATAATATTTTTAGAAGTCTCTGCATGGAAAACTCCAAATACATCCTTATTCTCATCTTGAAAAAAAACATTTACAGACGTAAAATTATTGATTTTCAAGATTTCGAAAAGGCTCGTCTTTGAAGCTTTCGCATCAGAAACGCAGAAAAGCACTAATTAATAAGCAAAAATTTGTGCTGTGCCGGAGTGGTGAAGGCAGAGATTATATTGAATTTAAAAAAGAATCTCCCGGTATTTTTCTTTATTATCTCATAAATTATATGTATTTTAGTATGTTTTTAACAAACATATAAAATGAGAAAAATATTTATTTACTGCTTATTATGTCTATTTTTCACTTGTTCAGTACATGCACAGATACAGTATTCCTTTTCTTCATTTACATACGATAACGGTTTAGTAGATAATTATGTAGAATCTATTTATGAAGATAGTCGCGGTTTTTTGTGGATAGGTACACGTGCGGGATTAAATCGCTTTGATGGTCATACGTTTAAATATATTGATTTACCACAAGAGAATTTTCATTCAGCAAAAATTGTTGGAGGACATTATGTTACATCTATAGTCGAAGATTCGTGTCGTATTTTATGGATTGGCACTCTTTCCGGTTTATTTGCCTACGATATTTCTCAAGATACATTTAAAGTGTATGATTACGATCCGGATGAAGCCGAATCAATTTCATATATTTCGTACGGATTGATTGATGAAATTGTAGTAGATGCACATAATGTTGTTTGGGTTGCAACACGAAATGGATTAAATCGATATAATCGAGAGGACGATACTTTTACACGATTTATGCATGAACCTTCCGATAGTACAACAATACGTAATAATTACATTGAATCTATTGCCGTTGATTCCAAAAACAAAGTTTGGGTTGGAACTTTACAAGGAGCTTTAGATAAATTAAAATCAGATGAAACAAGTTTTCACCACTACCACTTGCAGGGTGATACAAAAGTGAAATCTGCCATACGAGATATTTTTGAGGATTCTGAGCATAACATCTGGTTGGTAACAGCATCTGACGGTATTTATTGTCGCACAAAGAATTCACAAGACTTTGAATTGACTTTTGCAGATGAAATGAAAAATAAACCATTATTCTTTTCAGCATTGTCTTCTATTGCAGAAGATGTGTTTGGTAATATATGGATAAGTTCTCATATGGGAGGAATTGCAGTATATTCCCACAAAAATAAGCAGTTTACTTATTATACAGAAGAAAGCCCCAAACCCTATAAAATATCGGGAAATAGTGTAAAGAAAATATATAAAGATTCACATAATAATATGTGGATAGCAACGCATGGAGGCGGCATTTCACTATTCTCTCCACAAAGCACGTATGTGTCATATTATTGTAAAAGTCCTTACCCAAATAGTATTCCCGGAAACATTGTTAGTTCATTTTATGAAGATAAAAACAAAAATATTTGGATTGGTACCGATGGAGGCGGTATTTCAAAATTCACACCATCTATACAACATTTTACTAACTATAACTCGTACCATGGTTTACAATCTGAGGCAGTTTTAGATATTTCTAACATTGGTAATAATTTATTTGCTGTTGCCACATGGAATGCCGGTTTACACATATTTAATGCAGAGACAGAACAATTCAAACAGATAGCATTTAATGAAGAAGTTACCGGTAATAATGAACGAAGCATATATGGATTATTTTTCGATTCATTAAGAAATATTTTATGGTGCAATACGTATGGTTATGGTATTCAGATGTTTGATGTTGAAAAACAATCATTTCTTGACACTACTGAGATAGCAAAAATATTTCCTTTTTGGAATAGTTCATTATATTCATCAAAATTATATTTTGATTCATACGAGAATATTTGGTTTGTAGATGGTATTCGAATGGGTAGAGCTACAAATGACAGTGTGTTTTTTTATGAATCGCTCGACTCTTCGAATATATGCCACGAAGGTTTTTTTACAACCGATATTATTGAATCCTCAGATAGCACTGTGTATATATCAAAATATAATGGCGTTAGAACATATAATCCTACAACAGGTTGTTTAGAGCAATTTCTACCGGAAAATACAGAATTAGTTGATGTAAAATCATTATTGGAAGATTCATATGGAAATATTTGGATTGCAACCGGTAAAAATTTGTTGAAATATAATCCCGAAGATTCGGTAATTTCTAATATTTCTCGAAATTGGGGAATGCCGAACATGCAATATAATATTCAAGCGGCGTATCGGAGCTCAACCGGACATTTATATTTTGGCGGACTTAATGGTTTTGTTGTATTGCATGAAGATAGTGTGTACAGTTATAAATTGAAAGTACCGGTGTATTGTACCAAATTGTTTGTAAATAATGTTGAACAAAAGGTAAATATGCCGGAATCAATTATTGATAAAGATTTTTCATTGATTAAATCGATTACTTTAGAGCATTATCAGTCTTCTTTTTCTATTGAGTTTGCAGTACTGAATTATATTGATAATGAAAAATCAAAATGTGCTTATATATTAGAAGGGTTCGATTCTGATTGGATTTTTACGGAAAGCAGTAGTAAAGCAACGTATACAAATATCCCTCCCGGTGAATATACGTTTTGTTTAAAAACAACGCAAAGTGATAATACTTGGGGAGATGAAGTGCATACAATAGAGATAATTGTGTTGCCCCCTTGGTGGCAAACGGTATGGTTTAAAATCCTGATGGTTTTATTTATAATTTTTTGTGTCGGGATGTTTATATATTTACGAGACAAAACTATTAGAGAACACAATAAAAAATTGGCTCGATTGGTTGACGAAAAAACACAGGAATTACAAGATACTAATTCTGTTTTGAGTGAACAAAATGAAACAATTCAGCAGCACTTGGAAAATGTACGCGAACAGCAATTGTTGATTGGAATAAAAAATGAGCAATTACAGGAAGCATTAAATACTAAAAATAAACTTATTACAGTTATTGCACACGATTTTAAAAATCCTTTAAGCACATTATTAGGATTTGTGAAGCTATTGCAAGAGAAAATTCAAAAAGCTAATATAAAGGAATTAATTCCTAATATTGTGTCGGTAACAAAATCGGCTGAAGCTATTTACTCTCAAATGGTTGAGGTTCTCGATTGGAGTTTGAGTAAAGACGACTCGGTAAAATATAATCCGGAGGAAGTGAATTTACAAGAAATTGCAGATACGGTAGCGTCCCTCATTAGCGAAAGTCTCACACAGAAAAATATTAGTTTTTCTACCGAATATCACTTTAAGTCGTATGCATATGTTGATCCGCAAATGATGTCTGCTGTGTTTAGAAATTTAATTATTAACAGTATAAAATTTACGCCTCAGAACGGACATATTATTTTACGAATTATTGAAAAACCGCATAATATTGAAATTCAGTTAGAAGACACCGGTATAGGAATGGAACAAGAAGTTGTAGATAGGATTCTTTCGGAAAATATTGTGTTGGGTGGTTCTTTTCAGTCGGGCTTTGGGTTGCAGCTGTGTAAAACGTTTATTGCAAGTAATAAGGGAACATTAGCGATAACAAGTACACCAAATAAAGGTTCAATATTCTATATTACTGTACCCAAAGGTAATGAGATGGAGCATGCTGTTACACACAAAGATATATCCAAACAAGCAGTTCTAACAGATGTTGCGATTGAAGATACTCAACGCTGTATGTTGGTCATAGATGATAATCATGAGATTGTTGCTTATTTGAAAGAAATTTTTTCTGATTCGTTTACTGTTCTTGTTTCCTACGATGGGAGTGATGGTCTGGAAAAAGCATTGAAAACAATTCCCGAAATTATAATTTCCGACATCAGGATGCCCGGAATAGACGGAAAAGAGTTATGCAAAAAAATCAAATCAAATCATCTAACCAAACATATTCCGGTAATATTGGTAAGTGCTCAAAAATTACCTCAGGAACAAATAGAAGGATTTGAGCATGGAGCAGATGATTATATTACCAAACCATTTAATGTTGATATTTTAAAGCAAAAGGTGTTTGCGTTATTAAAAAACCGTGAGCAACTTTTATCGCATTTTAAAGAAAAAATGCAAACGAAAGAATTGTTTGAATTGCCTGATAGTTTTGAAGATAAGATTATAAAAGATATCACTAATTGTATTTATGACAATCTCGGAAATCCCGATTTTAAAATTGATATGTTGGCACAAATTGTCGGCTTGAGTCGTTCTCAATTATATCGAAAAGTAGTCTCGGTTGTAGGGCAATCTCCCAACGAATATATAAAAACCCTTCGTTTACAACGTTCGGTTGAGATGTTGAAAACCAATAAATATCGTATTGCTGAAATTGCCTACGAAGTTGGGTTTTCCGATCCGGGGTATTTTAGTTCTTGCTTTGCAGAATATTATGGCGTAAGACCTTCGGAATATGCGAAGAAAATGTGAGGGGGAGATTTTTATTATTGATAGATTTATTATTTAAAAATACAGATATGAAAAAAAAATATTGTTTTATTTTATTTTATATGTTTTTTTTGAGTGTGACAGCTCAAAATGCACCAGGTTATTTAGTGGGTGAAGTGATTAATGCGACTTCCGGAGAGCCATATCCTGCAGCAAATGTAGTTGTGTCTAAAGATGGAGACTTTTATGCGGCTATTCGCATTAATGAAGATGGTACATATAAAATTCCGCAAGGACTTGAGCCTCGAAAGTATGAAATTAGTTTGGGGATTCGGGAATTGGGAAATGTACCCGTTTGTGATGTGACTATTGAGTCTGACAAAACAAGTGTATTAAATATTATGGTGGGTGAAAATTATGTTGATTCTGATAATTTACCTTTTCCTGAAATTCCGAGAGAAACGTATAAATATATTAAAGAAAATGATTTTATTAAAGTTTCGTATAATCCTGTTTCGACTTTTTCAAGTGATGTTGATGCTGCATCATATGGAGTGGTTAAAAGTTTTATAGAAACAAGACAAAAATTACCACCAAAATATATTACGCGGATCGAAGAACTTATAAATTATTTTGATTATAATTATCCAAACAATAATGAAGAAGATAAAACATTTTTAGTTTATTCTGAGTATTCTGATTGTCCTTGGAATTCGGAAACAAGATTATTACATGTTGCAATTACTTCAGCAGAAAGAAAAATTAAAAGAAAAACTCAAAATAATCTCGTTTTTTTAATTGATGTTTCCGGCTCAATGCAGTCTCCCGAAAAATTACCATTGGTAAAAGATGCGTTGAAAATGCTTATAGAAGAACTTGATTCGCAAGATGAAATTGCTATTGTAATTTATGCGGGTGCTTCGGGATTATTTTTGCCATCAACACCAATCTCTCAAAAAGAAAGAATTATTGAAAGTATCGAAAAATTGGAGGCAGGAGGTAGTACTGCCGGAGCTGAAGGTATACAGCTAGCATATAAAATTGCCCTTGAAAATTATAATATAGAAGGAAATAATAGAATTATTCTTGTTACGGATGGTGATTTTAATGTTGGCGTTACTTCCGATGCGGAATTGGTTGATATGATTAAAGAAAATAGAAAATCGAATATTTATATAACAATTGCAGGTTTTGGATATGGTAATTATCAGGATAATAAATTAGAAGAAATATCAAATGCAGGAAATGGCAATTATTTTTTTATTAATGATAAGCAAGAGGTGAGAAAGTTTTTTGTTGATGGGGTTGAAGGTGTTCTTAATGTTGCAGCTAAAGATGTGAAATTTCAAATTGAATTTAATCCATATCAAATTGCAGAATACAGATTAATAGGATATGAAAACAGACATTTGGAGAATCAGGATTTTGCTGATATCACAAAAGATGCGGGTGATGTCGGGATTGGTATGTCGGTTACTGCAATTTATGAAGTAAAGCCTGTAAATAATAATAAAATAAAACCACAACAAGATCGCTATCGAAAAACTGAGTATAAGGATTCATCTTCTTTTGAAGAGGAAATAGCTTTTTTTAAAATCAGCTATTTGCCACCTTGGGATACGGCACAAAAAATAGTGTCTACAGCTATTATCGATAATCATATTCCGTGGAGTAATTCCAGTGATAGATTTAAATTAAGTGCTTGTGTTGGTTTATATGGTATGTTGTTGAATAATTCTAAATATTCTTCGCAAGGGTCATATGATACAATTTTACATGAAATAAAATCATTGACACCGGATAGTAAAGAAATTGAGCAGTTTTTCAATCTTGTTGCAAAAACCAAAATGTTAAGTGAATTGTAAGCATTGTTTTGCATTTTTATATGATAATGTATGCTCATAAACTCACATGTAAATATTAACCTGAGTTCGATATGATTTTTGAGTTCAGAACGCTTAGAAATAGTAAGA